>NC_017259.1:0-307690 GCF_000225465.1 Buchnera aphidicola str. Ua (Uroleucon ambrosiae) | reverse complement strand
AAAAAAATAAATATATATAATACAGGCAAGAGGCCTATATGGATACTTATACATCAACTGGATTAAAATAATATTTATATAAATAAAGCATGATGATTAAACGCTTCTAAAATAACATTAGTTAACTTATTTAATTCACGATTAGTAATAATATAAGGCGGTAAAATATAAATTAATTTTTTAAATGGTCTAATCCAAACACCATTTTTGACAAAAAATTTCTGTATTAAAAATATATTAATTAAACGTGAACATTCAATTACTCCAATAGCTCCTAAAACACGTACGTCAATTACATAAGGATGATTAATTAATGGTAATAATTTTTTCAAAAGTTGTTTTTCAATATTAGGTACTTGTGTTTTCCATTGATTTGTATTTAATATTTTTATATTAGCATTAGCTGCAGCACATGCTAATGGATTGCCCATATAAGTTGGTCCATGCATAAAACAATTAGTTTCACTTTTACTAATAGTATCAGCAATATTTCGTGATGTTAAAGTAGCAGCTAAAGTTATTGTACCACCGGTGATTGATTTTCCTAGGCATAGTATATCTGGTACAACATTAGCATGTTCAAAAGCAAACATTTTACCGGTTCTTCCAAATCCAGTTGCAATTTCATCAAAAATTAATGGAATAGAATAATACTTACACAAATTTTTTATTTTTTTTAAATAAGTTGGATGATAAAAATTCATTCCACCTACACCTTGCACTATAGGTTCTAATATTACACCTGCTATTTTAGGAGCATTTTCTTCTATTATTTTTTTAAAAGATGTAATATCACTAGTATTCCAATCTTTATGAAAAGAAGAAATTGGTGCATCAGCAAATAAATTTTTTGGTAATAAATTGTGATATATTTTGTGAAAAGAATTTTTCGGATCTGATACAGAAATTGCTGCAAAAGTATCTCCATGATAACCATTTCGGATCGTTAAAAATAATTTTCTTTTTTGACCTAAAGATTGCCAATACTGTATTAACATTTTTATCGCTACTTCGATAGCAACTGAACCAGAATCAGATAAAAAAACACAATCTAGTTTATTTGGTGTTAAAGATATAAGTTTTTGACATAATGCAATAGCTGGAGGATGTGTAATTCCACCAAACATCACATGTGACATTTTTTTAATTTGTTTTTTTAAAGATTTATTTAAAATAGGATGATTATAACCATGTATAGCTGACCACCATGAAGACATGCCATCTATTATATTTTTCCCGTTTTTTAATTTTAAATATACTCCTTTAGCAGACATGACAGTATAGCAAGGAATAGGATTAATCATTGAAGTATAGGGATGCCAGATATGTTTATAATCAAAAAATGTATCAGATTGACTCATAATAATTTATATATAAAATATTAAATAATTAAGTATAAACCTTTAATTAAAGAAAAAATATATTTTTTTGGAGATAAGCATGAAAAAAATATGGACTCTAGAAGCAACGAGGACACTATTTAAAAAACCCTTCTTTGATTTAATATTTCAAGCCCAACAAGAACATAGAAAATATTTTAATCCTAATATGATACAAATTAGCACCCTGCTATCAATAAAAACAGGATCGTGTCCAGAAGATTGTAAATATTGCCCACAAAGTTCTAGATATAAAACAGGATTACAAACAGAACCTTTATTAAAAATAGAAACAATTATTAATGCCGCAAAAAAAGCAAAATCTTCAGGTTCTAGTAGATTTTGTATGGGAGCAGCATGGAAAAATCCAAAAGAAAAAGATATACCGTATTTAGAAAAAATTATTAAAGAAATAAAAAAGTTAGGTATGGAAACATGTATGACTTTAGGTTCTTTAACTGATACACAAGCAAAAAAATTATCTAATGCAGGTTTAGATTTTTATAATCATAATTTAGATACATCTAAAAATTTTTATAAAAATATAATTACTACTCGTACATATCAAGAAAGACTAAATACACTAAATATAGTTCGTGATTCTGGAATAAAAATTTGTTCTGGAGGCATTATAGGTTTAGGAGAACAAATAAAAGATCGTATGCAATTATTAATGCAGTTATCTAATTTATCCATTCAACCAGAAAGTGTACCTATTAATATGTTAGTTAAAATACCAGGTACTCCAATGGAAAATAATACTAATGTCGATCCATTTGATTTTATTCGTATCATTGCTGCAGCACGCGTTATGATGCCAAAATCTTATATTAGATTATCTGCTGGACGTAAAAATATGAATGATCAAACTCAGGCAATGTGTTTTATGGCTGGAGCAAATTCTATTTTCTATGGATGTAAATTATTAACTGCAGATAATCCAGATGAAAAACATGATTTAAAATTATTAAAAAAATTAAATTTATCTCCAGAGTATAAAAAACAAAATATATCTCAAAAATTGAAAACTAAATCTTTTATAAAATTATCAAAAATTAATAAAAATCAATACTATAATGCAGATGTTTCATAATTTAAAAAACAATTAATTACGTTTGAATTCATAAATTATACAATATTTTTTTAAAATAGTTATATTTTTATTGTAAAATTTTCATCAATAAAATGAAATACTTGTTTTCATTAAGAATGATTTTATTTGATTATAATAGTAACTCAATATTATTATTATTATTATATAATATTTTAAAATATAAATAATAATCTATATTGAGTTACACAATTTTAAGATATATTTTTTGTACAAAATTTTTTGTAAAAATAATTTATTTGAAAGGAATCTATTATTAATATTAATAATATATAATAATATAATAAATATATTTTTTTTTGCAATTGAAATAAGAATATTGTATGATTAAAAAATTTTTTATTACTGGAACAGATACTAATGTCGGTAAAACTATTGTAAGTAGTATTTTATTAAAGAAAGCTTCTGAATATGGTTATAAAACAGCAGCATATAAACCTATTTCTTCAGGAGGTAAAAAAACATCAAATATTATTTTAAATAATGATACAATTATTTTACAAAAAAATAGTTCTATAAAATTAACTGCAAAAGAAATTAATCCTATTTCATTTTCTGAAAACGCACCTCCTCATATTTTAAGTGATCTTTATAATGAAAATATTACACAAAACAAAATGTCTTTAGGTTTAAAGAACATTGAAAAAAAAAGTAACTGGATCATTATAGAAGGAGCTGGTGGATGGTACACACCATTATCTTATAAAGATACTTTTTCAAGTTGGGTGAAACAAGAACAATTAACTGTTGTAATAATTATTGCAATTAAATTAGGTTGTATTAATCATGCTATTTTAACAGAAAAAGCTATTTTTTCTGAAAAAATTACATGTGGAGGTTGGATAGCTAATAATATTTTCCCAGAAAATAAATATAATATAGATTATATAAAAACTTTATTAAATTATATTAAATCTCCTTTTTTAGGTGTAGTTCCATATCTACAAGATCAAAATAAAATAGATGTAAATAACATTCAACTAATACTTCCTAAATAAAACTAAAATATTTTTATAAAAATTTTGACATATATATGTTTAAAGATATATTTTAAATATAAACAGGATATTTTGAACAAATTTCTAATACTTTTTGTTTAATTTTAAAAATATGTTTTGTGTGATTAATATCATCTAAAATATTAGCAATCCAATATGATATTTTACAAGACTCTTTTTCTTTTAAACCACGTCTTGTAATAGCTGCAGTTCCAATGCGTATACCTGAGGTAATAAAAGGACTTTGACAATCATTAGGTATAGTATTTTTATTAATTATGATATTCGCTTTACTTAAAGCAATGTCTGCATCTTTTCCAGTAATGTTTTTATTAGTTAAATCAATCAAAAAAAGATGATTGCAAGTTTGTCCAGATATAACTGTATATCCTCTTTCTAAAAAACTTTTTACCATAATTTTAGAATTTTTTATTATTTGTTGCTGATATATTTTAAATTTAGGATCTAAAGCTTCTTTAAATGCTATAGCTTTTCCAGCAATAACATGCATTAATGGACCTCCTTGTGCACCAGGAAAAACTGATAAATTTAATTTTTTATATAAGTCATCACTTCCATTTTTAGCAAGAATTAATCCTCCACGTGGTCCTGCTAATGTTTTATGAGTTGTACTAGTGACTACATGTGCATAATTAATAGGATTAGGGTAAATTTTCGCTGCTATTAAACCCGCAATATGCGCAATATCTACAACAAAATAAGCATTGACTATATCTGCAATATCGCGCATTTTTTTCCAATCACAGATTCCAGAATATGCTGAAAAACCACCAATAATCATTTTAGGTTTATTTTTTTTAGTTAAATATAATAATTCTTCATAATTGATTATTCCATTATCATCTACACCGTATGAAATAACATTATACATTTTTCCTGAAAAATTTACAGAAGCACCATGTGTTAAATGACCTCCATGTGATAATTTTAGACCTAATATTGTATCCCCAGGTTGTAATAACGCTGTATAAACGGCAAAATTTGCTTGAGATCCAGAATGAGGTTGGACATTAGCATAGTCAGCATGAAATAATTTTTTAGCTCGATTAATTGCTATTTCTTCTATCATATCTACATATTTACAACCACCATAATAACGTTTTCCAGGATATCCTTCTGCATATTTATTAGTTAATTGTGAACCTTGTACATTCATAACATAATGACTAGCATAATTCTCTGATGCAATTAATTCGATATGATTTTCTTGTCTTTTTTTTTCTTTTTCTATTGCATACCATATTTTTGGATCATATTTTGAAAAATCTGTTTTATTATTCAATATTTTTACCTGAAAATTTAATTATATTAAAAAAAATTATTTAAACATTTCTTGAATTTTAATCATAAGATCTTTTTTTAAAAGAAAATGTTCTGTATGTTTTTTTAAATCTTTAACTACAAAAATATTATTTTTTATTTCTTCATTTTTTATAAAAATTATAATTTTGGCTAAAGAATTTATAGCATGTTTTATTTTTTTTTTGATATTTTGTTTAAAAAAATTAATAAAAACTTTTAATGTTGGATTTAGATTTCTTATTTCTTCAGACAATTTAATAGCATTATTTTTGTTATCATTTTCAATAAAAATAATATAAATATTAATTTCTTCTAATGTTTTAGAAAAAATTTTTTTTAATTTAATTAATAAAACTAAACGTTCTATCCCTATTGCAAATCCTATAGCTGGAGTTTTTGGCCCCCCCATATCTTGAACTAAAGAATCATATCTACCTCCTGCACAAATGGTATGTTGTGATCCTAATTCATTACTTGTCCATTCAAAAACTGTGTTATTATAGTAATCTAATCCTCTTATTAAATTAGGATTATATTCATATTCAATACCATAAAAACTCATCATATTACACAAATTATTAAAATATTTTTTAGTATGACCATTAATATATTCACTTAATAATGGTGCATTTATTAATATTTTTTTTATATCTTGATTTTTAGTATCTAAAATACGCAGTGGATTAGTATGCAGTCTTCTTTTACAATCTTCATCTAATAAATGTTCATATTTTTTAAGAAATAAAACTAATGATTTTTTATATTCAAAACGTTCTATTTTAGACCCAATACAATTAATCTCTAGTTTAATATATGAATTAATTCCAATAATTTTCCATATACGATGTATTAACATAATCATTTCTAAATCAATATCTATTGTATTTATTCCAAATACTTCTGCTCCTAATTGATGAAATTGACGATATCTTCCTTTTTGTGGTCTTTCATATCGAAACATTGGACCTATATACCAAAATCGATTATTTTTCTTTTGTAATAAATTATTTTGTATTATAGCTCTAACGCAACTTACAGTACCTTCTGGACGTAAAGTTAAACTATTTCCGTTTCGATCATTAAAAGAATACATTTCTTTTTCTATAATATCAGTAATATCACCTATAGCTCTTTTAAAAATAGTAGTTTTTTCTAATAAAGGTAATCTAATTTCTAAATAACAATAACTAGTAAGTATTTCTTTTAATATAGTTTCTACATAATTCCAAATTATTAGTTCTTGTGGGAGATAATCATGCATCCCTCTAATTGATTGAATTGCTTTCTTCACTATTTTCTCTTGTTTTAAAATATGCATAAATAAGAATGAATTTTATTTTTTTTTGACATTTTGTAATTCATATACTTTTTTTCTAATTTTTTTTCCATATCTTCTATAATATTTTCATTATTTAATTTATTTTTTTGACGTATCCCATCTTCATACAATGCACTTTTTTTATAACCTCCAGTTAATCCTAATGTTGCTATTTTTGCTTCACCGATTCCGTTTACAATACAACCAATAATTGATACATCTAAAGAGGTAGTAATATCCTCTAATTTTTTTTCTAATTGATTTACTACTTGAATTACATCAAATTCTTGTCTAGAACAAGTAGGACAAGCTATAAAATTAATGCCTCTTGATCTTAATCCTAAAACTTTTAAAATATCATAAGCTACTTTGACTTCTTCAATAGGATTAGCTGCTAATGAAATTCTTAATGTATCTCCAATACCATCTAATAACAAAATAGACATACCTATTGCAGATTTTACAGTTCCATTTCTTAATCCGCCCGCTTCTGTTATACCAATATGTAAAGGTTGTGTAATTTTATTTCTTAATATTTTATATGCATCAACAGCTAAAAATACATTAGATGCTTTTACACTTACTTTGAATTGATTAAAATTTAAATTATCAAAATATTCAATATTTCTCATAGCTGATTCTACTAAAGCATCAGAAGTAGGTAATTTATATTTTTTTAATATATCTTTTTCTAAAGATCCTGCATTAACACCAATTCGAATCGGAATATTTTTATCTTTAGCATAATTAATAATTTCTAATACTTTTTTTTGATTACCAATATTACCAGGATTAATTCTTAAACAATCAGCTCCATATTTTATAGCTTTTAAAGCTAATCTATAATCAAAATGAATATCTGCGATTAATGGTATTTTAATATTTTTTTTAATTATTTTAAAAGATTCTGCAGCTTTAAAAGTGGGTATAGAAACACGAACAATGTCAGCGCCTACTTTTTGCAATTCTAAAATTTGATTAATGGTTTCTAAAGTATTTGAAGTTTTAGTATTAGTCATTGATTGTACTGAAATAGGAGCATTATTTCCAATAGGAACTTTTCCAACATAAATACGATCAGATTTTTTTCTATTAATTTTTTGATATATATTCATAATATTTTATTTAGTATATTGTATAAATAGTGAAACGCTAAAAATAATTTGTTAGTTAATCATATTTTACTATTTTACCGGTTAATTGACCGCATGCTGCATTAATGTCTTGTCCTCTATTTTTTCTAATAATTACAATAAATCCTTTATTTCTTAAAATATTTGCAAAAATATTAATTCTATTCATATTACTACATATAAAAGATGAACCTAAAAATGAATTCCATGGAATTAAATTAATTTTACTAGGTATATTTTTTAATAAATTAGCTAATTCTTCGGCATTATTATTAGAATCATTAATATTATCAAGCATAACATATTCTATTGTAATACCATTTCGATTAGCATGAGAATATTGTAAATATTTTTTTGCTGAATTTAAAACACAATTAATATTGTATTTTTTATTAATTGGCATAATTAAATTTCTTATATAATCATTTGGAGCATGTAAGGAAATTGCTAAACAAACATCAATCATGTGTTTTAATTTATCTAATGCTGGCACAATTCCTGATGTAGATAAAGTAATACGACGTTTTGATAAACCAAAACCATATTCATCTAAAATAATTTGTATTGCAGTTACAACATTATTTAAATTTAATAAAGGTTCACCCATTCCCATAAAAACTATATTAGTAATACGATTTTTGATATTTTTCTTTTTTAGTATTTTATTTGCTTGCCAAATTTGTGCAATAATTTCAGATACCTTTAAATTTCTTTGAAAATTGTTTTGTCCAGTAGCACAAAAATGACATTTTAAAGGACATCCAATTTGTGAAGAAACACATAGAGTAGCACGTTTTTTTTCTGGTATATAAACTGTTTCTATTTTCTGATCATTAATAGAAGTAATCCATTTAATCGTACCATCAAAAGAAATTCTTTCTTCTATAAATTTTGATGCAAATATAATAGATTGTTCATATAATTTACTTCTAATTTTTATACTAATATTTAGCATTTTATTGAAATCATCGCAGTAATGATTGTACATCCAGTGCATAATTTGTTGTGTAGAAAAACTTTTAGCTCCTAAAGACATGAGGAAAATTTTTAATTTTTTTCGATTTAAATCTAACAAATTAATTTTAGATTTAGAAATTTGCGTTATATTAATATTTTTATACATTTATAAACCTAACATATATGATATTTAAAATATTTTTTTTTCAATGAAAAATTATTATTTTCTTATTAAAAAATAATGATAAACATTTTTTATATTTCTAACAAATCGTATTATCTTTTAAATAAATTAATTTTAATTGAATACTAAATATATTGAAAATATGTTAATATTTTAATAAATCATATAAATAAACAGGAGAGTATAATGCGTCCAATGTTAAATATTGCTGTTCGTGCAGTACGAAAAGGAGGAAATTTTATTATTCAAAATTATGATATACGTAAATTTATTAAAGAAGATAAAGAAAAAAAGAAGATTTTTATTAAAAGCATTATATATCAAACTAATAAATTAATTAGTGATATTATATATAAATCTTATCCTAATCATATTATTTTAAAAGATAATCAATGTCATTTATTAAATCAATATGAAAAAAATACTATTTGGATTATTAACGCATTAGATGGAAAAAATAACTTTATTAAATATTTTCCACATTTTTGTGTTTCTATCGCTATTTTCACAAAAAACATAAATGAAATTTCTGTAATATATGATCCTATAAAGAATGATTTATTTACAGCTATAAAAGGACAAGGTTCGCAATTAAACGGATATAGAACAAGATGTAGTAATTTTAATAATTTATATTCTACTACAGCAGCAGTGCATTTACCTAATAAAAATTTTGATAATACATTACTATATAGTGAAATATATCAAAAATTAATTTTGTGTGGAATTTCTTTAAGATGCACAGGTTCTACTATACTCGATTTAGCCTATGTTGCAGCCGGAAAAATAGATTGTTTATTTTATTTTCATTCAGAAGCTTATGATTTTGTAACAGGTAAATTACAAGTTCGAGAATCTGGTTGTTTAATAAATACTTTTAAAAAAGTAAATGACAATAATAATTTTTATGGCTATATTATTAGTAACCCACAATTTGTTAAATTAATTGCAGAAAAAATACAAGAGTATCATTTTTAAACATAAATTAAAAATGATATTTTGATTTTTTATATTTTTAAAATTAAATATATTATTGATTTATAACACACCATTTATTTTTTATAAACACTGCTGACCAACCTGTAAACTTTCCTTTTTTTTTAGAAGTAACATAATATTCTTTATTTTTTCTATTAAAACAAACTATAGTCTTATTGCCTTTATCATCAACGATAGGAGCTTTTGATAAATAATATATTTTTTTAGGTAATAAATATTGAAATTTAGCTAGTTCTTCTATAAACGGAGATCTAGTTTCCCGTGATTTAGGAAAAGTACTTGCAGCAAAAAAAATACCAGAAACACCTTCTCTTAAAACAAAAGATGCATTAGATTTTTTACATAATAATTCTGGAAATGGAATAGGTTCTAATTTTGGATCAGATATTTCACCATTAGGTAAAATTTTTCTTGTATTTTTGCATTTTATGTTAACACATATAAAAAATTTTCCAAATGGACCCTTTTTTAACAGCATATTACTATAACATTTGTCACATTCAACAGTTTTAGATAGCCAAATAGGGATTTTAAAATTTCCTTTTTCAACTTTATAACCAATACAACTAGGATTATTAATACAAATATGCAATTGAATATTTTTATTAATAAAATAACTGTCCATAAACATATTGCATTTTTCGCATTTATTAATTAGTTTAGTAAAACCTGATGTAACTTCATTATTTTGTTTTTTTTTAAGAACATCATTTAATGGAATAAGATTTATAGTTTGTTTACAACGTTTTTTAAGATTATCTTGATATCCTAAACAGCTTAAAAATACACCAGTAATAGCATTTTTTATTCCCATTTTTTTAAAACAAGTAGGGCATTTAATAGAAGTAAAAACGATATTATTTAATTCCATTCCACCTTCTTCTGGATTTTTTTTAGCTTGATCTAATTTTTCAGAAAAATCTTTAAAAAAAGAATTTAACACGTTGATCCAACTAAGTTTATTTTCTGCAATTTGATCAAGTTTTTTTTCCATATTAGCAGTAAAATTGTAATCAATTAAATTACTAAAACTTTTTTTTAATCGTATGGTTAATATTGATCCCATTTTTTCTGCATAAAATTTATTTTTTTTAATTGTTACATATCCACGTTCTTGTATTTTTGATGTAATTACCGAGTAAGTAGATGGTCTTCCAATCCCCTTTTTTTCTAATTCACGAACTAATGATGCTTCTGTAAAACGAGGTAAAGGTTTAGTAAATTTTTGATTAATAATAATATTATCTATATTTAATATACTACCTATATCTATAATTGGTATTTGAGTAATATTCTCATTTTTTTCTTTGAACATTTTAGTCCAACCATCAAATAAAACAATTTTTAACTGTTTTTGTAATTGAAATAAATGTGAAAAAATTTTGATAGTTATAAATTGATATTGAGCTGGTTTCATTTGTGATGCTATAAATTGATTCCAAATTAATAGATATAATTTTTCTGCATCTAAGTTTATAGTATTTGTATTAATATTTTTGACTTTAATATCTGAAGGCCGGATAGCTTCATGAGCTTCTTGAGAATGTTTTTTGTTAGTATGAATGTAATATTTATTAGAAAGATAAGCATCGCCATAAAATTTTTTAATATATTTTCGTACTTTGTTAATGGCATTAAGACTCAAATAACAAGAATCAGTTCTTATATATGTAATATAACCTTCTTCATATAACTTTTGTGCTAAAAACATTGTTTTTTTTACACTAAATCCTAAAATTAAGCTAGCAGACTGCTGTAAAGTAGCAGTAATGAATGGTGCAGGTGCTTGTTTATAAATTATTTTTTTCTCAAATTTTTTAATAAAAAATGATGATTTTTTAATTTCTTCTATTGCTATATTTAGTTCATTTTGATTATTAGGACGAAATTTTTTATTATTAAAATGTGTTACATCCATAATAATTTTATTCTGATTTTTTAACACAAAAGATACATTTAATTTCCAATACTCCTCAGGTATAAATTTTTTTATAATATCTTCACGTTCTGCTATGATGCGCACTGCTACTGATTGAACACGTCCTGCAGATAAACCTCTAGAAATTTTTTCCCATAATAATGGGGAAATCATATATCCTACAATTCGATCCATAAATCGACGTGCTTGTTGTGCATGCACTCGATGCATATTGATTTTAGTAATATTTTTAAATGCTTTTTTAATAGCATGTTTAGTAATTTCATTAAATACTACACGACTAAATTTTGTAGAATCACCTCCTATAACTTCTTTTAAATGCCAAGCTATAGCTTCTCCTTCTCGATCTAAATCTGTAGCAAGATATATATGATCAACTTTATGAGCAATATTTTTTAATTCAGAAATTATTTTTTCTTTACCTGGTAAAATACTATATTCAGCTTTCCAATCTTTATAAGGATCAATTCCGATATTCTCAATAAAATATGTTTTTTGCTTATTATTCAAAGAATAAGATTGACTATATTTTTGACTTTTATGCGTTGGTTTTTTAAATTTTCTAGTGATTAAATCTCGTACATGTCCTATGCTAGATTTAACTATATATTCATTACCTAAATATTTATTAATAGTTTTTGCTTTTGCTGGAGATTCTACTATAACAAGCGATTTTGACATATTTTTATCCATAAATCATATTAAATAATATCGATTGAAACTACAATAAAATAAAATCAACTTACTTAATATTTTCATTTAATAAAATTATTTTTTAAAAATTATAAATAATATCTATAAAAAAATATTTTTAATAAAATTTTTTCAATTTTATCAGATATTAATGAAGTAAAGTGTTCTAATATTGTTTTATGGTAGACATATTTAATACTTAATAAAGTATATTCTTGCATTTTAGCGATTAATATATCATCACTAGTACTAATTTGATCGACTAATTTTTTCTTTAAAGCCATTGTTCCAAACCAATGCTCTCCATTAGATACATCTTCAATATTTAAAGAAGGTCTCATATCTTTAATAAAATTTTTAAAAAGTATGTGTGTTGTATTTAATTCTTCACAAAATTTATTACGCGTTTCTTCTGTATTATTTCCAAACATTGTTAAAGTACGTTTATAATCTCCTGCAGTATGTAATTCAATATCTATGTTATGTTTTTTTAATAATTTATTAAAATTAGGTATTTGACCTACTACACCAATAGAACCTACTATTGCAAATGGAGCTGAAACAATATAATCTGCTACACATGCCATCATATATCCTCCACTCGCTGCAATTTTATCTATAGATACAATTAAATATATTCCTCTTTGACGTAATCTCTGTAATTGTGCCGCAGCTAATCCATATCCATGAATGACACCTCCACAACTTTCTAATCTCAATAAAACTGCATCATGTTTATTTGCAACTGAAAGTATAGCAGATATTTCTTCTCGTAATCCTAATACTTGATTGGCATATACATCACCCTTAAAATCTAAAACATATAATGTTTTATTTTGAAATATTTTTTTGTCTTTATTTTTTTCTTTTTTTAACCATATTTTTTTTTCAAATTTTGTCATTTTAGATAACAAAATATTGTTTTTTATTTTTTCATAATTATTTTGAAGTAAAGTAATATTTAATATACTTTTATTATTTGTTTTATTTTTTTTAATTATATTAAATAATATTAATATAGAAAAACTAATTGCAATCCATGTAACAATTTTTGCTAAAAATAATTCATAGTTAATAAGTAAATTCACAAAATAAACCTTTTTAAAAAGATAGAAAATTTTATATTGAATATAAATATAAAAACATAGATTAATATTGTAATAATTTTGATTTCATTCTTGAAAAGATGTTAATTTAAATAAATGATCTAATAATACAGAATTTACTTTTATCCAATGTCCTGGTTTTAATGTTTTAGGCAAAACAATATTTCCATATCGCACTCTAATTAAACGATTAACTTGACATTTAACTTTTTGCCACATATATCTAATTTCACGATTTTTTCCTTCACATAATACAGCTTTAAACCATTTATTTTGAGATAATATTCTATTATGCATAGGTTCTATACTTTTAAATGCAGCATAACCAGTTTTAATTTTAACTCCATGCTTTAAAATATTTATTATTTTATTATCAACGTTTCCAAAAACACGAATATAATATTCTCTTTCTATGTTATTTTTAGGATGCATAAGTTTATTAGCTAAATGACCATTATTTGTGAATAATAATAATCCTGTAGTATTAATATCTAATCTACCAACACTAACCCATCTATTTATATCTAATAATGGTAATTTATTAAATACAGTATTACGATTTTTTGTATCATGTTTAGTACAAATTTCTCCTTCAGGTTTATTATATAAAATTACTTTAGTTTTAAATTTATTGTTTTTTATAGAGATCATTTTTCCTTTTATTATAATTTGTCCAGGATTTTTACAATTTACACGTTGTCCTATAATAACTTTTTTACCATTAAGAGATATACTTTCATTTAAAATCATTTTTTCAATACCCCGACGTGAAGCATATCCTAAATGAGATAAAAATTTTTGTATTTTTTCGCTCATTTATAAGACCTTATATTTTTTCATTATGAAATGGAATTAAAGTTAATAATATTCCTAAAAGTAATGGAAAAATAAACCATATTTTACACAATGATATTGTTTGTTGATTAAGATAATACTCTAAACATATTGAAATTATTGGAAAAATTAAAAAAACTGTAGAAGCATAAAATGTATTAATTTTTTTTTGTAAATAAAAATATGATAAAATTCCAAAAATTCCAGAAAAATTTCCAAGGTAAAATACAGCTATAATAGATTTATTAGAAAAATTTTCAATATGAGGATGTTCTATAAACCAAGATATTGTTGATAAGAATATGCCAGATAATAAAGATGGTAAAGCATTAAAAGTAATCACAGATACATTATAACATTTTCTCTGACATTCAGAATAAATAATAGCATGACTAAATAAAGCAATAAGTAAAGCTAAAATTCCCTTCCATTGAAAAAAATATTGTGATTTTAATTCTAATAACAGAATGATTAATAATGTAATTAAAGAAATTAATATACCTATTTTTTGAGTTAAATATATTTTGTTTTTAAAATATAATAATGATATTGTTAATACAGCAACTGGCATATTAGAAAATATCACTGAAGCTATTGAAGAACTGACATACATTCCTCCATATAACATTAAAGTAAAGGGTATGGAAAAATAAAAAATTGAAATAAAAAATTGAAACCATCTTTGTCCATACGGAAATAAAAGAGGAGTTTTTGTATAATAAGCAATGGTGATTAATAATGGAGATGCTGATAAAAAACGTATTCCAGTAGCAAAAAATGGGGGAATAGTTTCTATTGCAATTTTCATTGCGAACCATGTCGTTCCCCAAGTTATAGTCACTAAAGCAAATAATATTACAATTAATATTGTATTCATTTACAAAACTCCTTAAATAATAAAAAAATCTAATATAAATTATATTTTTCAAATAATAGTTATGTTTTTATTCTATTAATATTAAAATTTTTTATAAAGTTTTATAAAAAAAGTTTATAAATTTAAATTGAATTATTTATATCAATAGATTATTGTTAAATTTTTCAAAAGATAAATTTAAAAATATTATATTTAATAAAATTAATATTTTAAAACTTTTAAAGGTGATTAATGCAAAATATTTTGAATAAAATTTATGATTCAAAGTTATTAAGTCAACAAGAAAGTTATGAATTATTTAAGTTAATTTCTTCTGGTCATATCACAGAAATACAATTAGCTTCTATATTAACAGCTATGCGCATAAGAGGGGAATCTATTGACGAAATCATAGGAGCAATATACGCATGTTTAGAAAAAATGAAATATTTTCCAAAACTTAACTACATGTTTTCTGATATAGTAGGAACAGGTGGCGATATTAATAACACTATTAATATTTCGACTGCCAGTGCTTTTGTTGCTGCAGCATGTGGTTTTAAAATTGTTAAACATTGTAATAAAGCCATTTCAAGCAAATCAGGATCTTCTGATCTTTTAAATAAATTTCATATTCATTTTGATTCATCTTTAGAAAAATCTTTACAAATACTAGAAAAATGGAATATTTGTTTTTTATTTGCACCTCAATATCATAACGGTTTTAAATATTCTAATAATGTACGAAAATCTTTAAAAATTAAAACTATTTTTAATTTATTAGGACCATTTTTAAATCCTGCTAAACCTCCTCTAACTGTGATTGGTGTTTATAATAAAAAATTAATTGATCCTGTTATTAAAATTTTAAAAATTTTAAAATATAAACGAGCTATAGTACTGAATAGTAATAATACTGATGAAGTTACTTTATGTGGTATAACGTATGTATCTGAACTATTAAATCAGAAAATATATTCATATGAATTAACATCAAAAAATTTTGGTTTGGAGACTCATTCTAGAACAATATCTCAAATTAACTCTATTGAAGAAAATTATCATATTATAAAAAAAATTATGCAAGGAAAGGGAAATAGATTAGATGAAGAATTAATAGCAGCGAATGTAGCTATGGTGTTTAAAGTTTTTGGGCATGATAATTTAAAAGAAAACACTCAGTTAGCATTAAATAAAATTAGAAGTGGAATAGTATACAAAAATATAAAAAATATTGCTAATATGCTAAAAGAAGATCAACATGCAAGAAACAATACTTGAAAAAATTATACAAGATAAACGATCTTGGATTATAATTCAAAAAAAAATACAACCATTAATGACTTTTCAAAACAAAATTAATACACAAACACGTGATTTTTTTTATGCTTTAAAACAAAAAAAACCATGTTTTATATTAGAATGTAAAAAAACTTCTCCTTCTTTAGGTATAATTCGAAATAATTTTAATATATTAAAAATTGCTAATATTTATAAAAAATATGCTTCTGCTGTTTCAGTACTTACAGATGAAAAATACTTTCATGGAAATTTAAAATTTATTAATATGGTGCGCGAACATATTACTCAACCTATTTTATGCAAAGATTTTTTTATTGATGTATATCAAATTTATTTAGCTAGATATTATCATGCAGATGCTATTTTATTAATGTTATCTATATTAAATGATGAAAAATATAAAGAGTTAGCAATTACAGCAAAACAATTAAATATGAGTATATTAACTGAAGTAAATAATGCACAAGAATTACAACGCGCTCTGAAATTAAATGCTGATATTATTGGAATTAATAATCGAAATTTACATGATTTATCAATTAATTTAAATCGTACTCGTATATTAGCATCAATAATTCAAAAGAATAAAATTAAAAATAAAATAATTATTAGTGAGTCTGGTATTACTAAATATTCTCAAATTAGAGAACTAAGTAAATTTGTAGATGGTTTTTTAATTGGTTCTCATTTAATGTCTCAAAAAAATTTAGAGATAGGTGTACGTTCTATAATTTTAGGTAATAATAAAGTTTGCGGATTAACTCGTAATATTGATGTAAAATATGTTGAAAAATATGGTGCAATTTATGGTGGACTTATTTTTGTGCAAAATTCTCCGCGTTATATTACTTGCCAAATTGCAAAAAAAATTATTAAAAATAGTCAATTAAGATATATTGGAATATTTCAAAATGAAAATATTCAAATAATTTCTCATATCGCTCAAGAACTTTCCTTATATGCAATTCAATTACATGGTGATGAAAATCAAGAATATATTAATATGTTAAGGAAAACATTACCAAAAACAATAAAAATTTGGAAAGCTTTCTCTATTACTTGTATGTTACCAATTCGTAATTTAAATAATGTCAATATGTATGTATTTGATTCTTATGTTGGGGGGAGTAATATATCTTTTAATTGGTCTATTTTAAAAAATAGTATTTTAGATAATGTTATTCTAGCAGGTGGAATAAATATAGATAATGTGATGCAAGCATCTTTTCTAAATTGTTCAGGTTTAGATTTTAACTCTGGTGTAGAAATTTCTCCAGGAATTAAAGACCCTAAAAAAATTGAATTAATTTTTCAAAAATTACGATATTATTAATATATTTTATACTTGTTTTATCTAGGAAACATGAAATGACGTTAATTCATCCTTATTTTGGTAAATTTGGGGGTATGTTTGTCCCGCAAATATTAATGCCAGCTTTATTGCAATTAGAAAAAACCTTTGTTTCTGCTCAAAATAGTTCTGCATTTAAAAAAAAACTTAATGATTTATTAAAAAATTACGCGGGTAGACCTACTCCATTAACTTTGTGTAAAAATTTAACTAAGGGTACAAATACTCGTCTATATCTTAAAAGAGAAGATTTATTACATGGAGGAGCACATAAAACTAATCAAGTTTTAGGGCAAGCTTTATTAGCTACTAAAATGAAAAAAAAGGAAATTATTGCAGAAACTGGAGCTGGACAACATGGTGTAGCTACTGCGATTACTTGTGCATTATTAAATTTAAAATGCAGAATTTATATGGGAATTAAAGATATTAAAAGACAAAATTCTAATGTATTTCGTATGAAATTAATGGGAGCGGAAGTTATACCAGTAAAAAATGGTTCAGGTACATTAAAAGACGCATGTAATGAAGCATTACGTGATTGGTCCGATACTTATAGTACATCTCATTATATGATTGGAACTGCAGCTGGTCCACATCCTTACCCTACTATTGTTCGCGAATTTCAAAGAATTATTGGTCAAGAAACAAAACAGCAAATTTTAGAATATGAAAAAAACTTACCAGATTCAATTATTGCATGTGTAGGTGGTGGGTCTAATGCCATTGGCATATTTTCAGATTTTATTCATGATGATAAAGTGAATTTAATTGGCGTAGAACCAGCAGGTTATGGAATTGAAACGGGAAAACATGGTGCACCATTAAAATATGGTAGAACTGGCATTTATTTCGGTATGAAATCACATTTAATGCAAAATGAAGAAGGTCAAATTCAAAATTCTTGGTCAATATCCGCAGGACTAGATTTTCCATCTGTTGGTCCTGAACATGCTTGGTTAAATAGTATTAATCGTGCTCAATATGTTTCAATTAATGATAAAGAAGCAGTACATGCATTTCAAATATTATGTCAAAAAGAAGGTATTATTGCTGCTTTAGAATCTTCTCATGCTTTAGCATATGCATTAAAAATAATAAATGCAGAACCTAGAAAGAAACAAATTTTAGTTGTTAATCTCTCTGGTCGTGGTGATAAAGACATTTTTACTGTTCGCAATTTTTTAAAAAAAGAGAGATATAATGAGTCGATATTTAAACATGTTTAATAAATTAGCTATTTTAAAAGAAGGATGTTTTGTTCCTTTTGTAGTTTTAGGAGACCCTTCTTTAGAAATTTCAATAAACATTATCAATATTTTAATTGAAAATGGGGCTGATGCTTTAGAAATTGGTATTCCATTTTCAGATCCATTAGCAGATGGACCAATTATCCAAAAAGCAAATTTACGTGCTCTAGATCAAAACCAAAATATTTTAAAATATTTTAAAATATTAAAAAAAATACGCGAAGAAAACATAAGTTTACCTATCGGTATTTTAATATATGCTAATCTTGTATATAATCAAGGTATTGATAATTTTTATTTACAATGTTCTAATTCTGGATTAGATTCGGTACTTATAGCAGATGTTCCCATTGAAGAATCAAAAATTTTTTATCATACTGCAAATAAATATCGCATTGATTCTATTTTTATTTGTCCTCCAAATGCAGACGATAATTTTTTATATAATCTTGCTTTATATGCAAAAGGTTATATTTATGTATTATCTCGTTCTGGAGTAACTGGGATAAATCATTCAACAACATTATTATCGCCAGAGTTGATCAAAAGAATAAAAAAATATAATTCTCTTCCTTTATTACAAGGTTTTGGGATTTCTAATCCTATACAAATAAAAAAAGCAATATCATCTGGTTTATCTGGTGTAATATGCGGTTCAGCTATTATAAACATAATTGAAAAATATTTGCATCAAGAAGAAAAAATGATAAAAAAAATAAAAAAATTTACTAAGCTATTAAAGTTGTCTACTAAATTTCAATAATATTATTTATAAGAAAATATAATTTTTTATGTTATTAATAATACGTATCTAAAAAATAATATGTGTAATCTTCATATTAAATTATTTATAAGGAATATACATATGCCCATTACGGTCAGTGAATTATATCATGATACATACTATTTTGTTTCTAAACAAATAAGAATCATTATTTTTATATCTATATTAATTACATGTTTTAATATATTTATGGAAATGTTATTTCGACCAGATATACACATTTCATCTATAATAGATGATAATAATTTTATTAATGCAAATTCATTATTAGAATTAATAAATAATATGAATTTATATGAAAAACATGAATTATTTAAATATTCTATTATAAAAATGATTACTTTTTTAGCAAGTAAAACTATTTTAATTAGCAGTATTATAACTTTAATTTTATATTTATCTAAAATGGAAAAAGATTCAATATTTTCATTAATATGTTCTCGTTTTTCTCTTTTACCTAGTTTATTTATATTGAATTTTTTAACTGCTATCATTACTCAATTAGGCTTTGTTTTATTTATTATACCAGGAGTATTATTATCAATAACATTGCATTTATCACCTATTATTTTATCTTTTAAAAAACATAATATAATAGATTCTATAAGGATGAGTATATATTTATCTTGGAAATATATAAAAATAATAGGGCCAGGTGTTTTATTTTGGATATTTGGAAAATTTTCTATAACAGTATTTTTACTATCTTATATTCATGTTATAAATAAAAATATTACATTATTTCTTTTAAATATTAGCATACATATGCTATTTTCTATTTTAATTATATACTTATTTAGATTTTATATGATTGTTCTACGTTCTTAGATATTAAAAATTGTTTGGGTCTATATTATGAAACAAATACTAAATATATTACAAATGCTTGTGTTTTTTATTATTTATAAATTTTATAATATTTTTATAGCTTCCGGTTCTTTAATTATTACATCAGGATTAATATGTCTTTTTTATTGGATTGTTTATAATCAAATTGATAAAATGAATTTATTTAGTTTTTTTGTTATTTCATTTTTTAGTGTTTTAACAATATTATTTCATAATACTCAATTTATTAAATGGAAAATTACAATTATTTATACTATTTTTTCAATAATATTATTAATTAGTCAGTTCGTTACAAAAAAACCTATTATGCAAAAATTTCTAGAAAACGATATAAAAATATCAAATATTAATTGGTATAATATCAATTTTGTTTGGTCTATATTTTTTTTGATTTGTGCTGTTTTAAATATTTATATAGCATTATATTGCTCAGAAACAAATTGGGTAATATTTAAAGTTTTCGGATTGACAATTTTAACATTTCTTTTAATTTTAGTAACAGGTATTTATATAAATTATACAAAATTTAAAAAAAAATAATTATTTTAACATACATAAAGTGAAGATTTTAATAATGCTAGAAAATAATAAATTACCAAAAGGTATAATAGTATTAAAAACACTTTCAATGCCTGAAAACACTAATTCTAATGGAGATATATTTGGTGGTTGGATTATGTCACAAATGGATATTGGTGGAGCAATACTAGCAAAAGAAATTTCAGGTGGAAAAGTTGCTACAGTAGGGCTTAATAATGTTAATTTTTTAAAATCTATATCAGTTGGTGATATTTTTAATTGTTATGGACGTTGTATTAAAATTGGAAAAAGTTCTATAAATATTAATATAGAAATTTGGATTAAAAAAATTTATTCTCAACCATTAGGTCAATATTACTGTGCTGCAACAGCAGAATTTATTTATGTAGCTATTAATAATATAGGAAAACCTCGTGAATTATTACCTATGAGTATTATTTAAATAAACAATATTAATTGATTTTAATTTTTATAAAATAATATTTAAAAATTTAATATATAAAATATTTTTATACTTTTAAAGTATATACATACATTCTTTAAAATACCATTAAAAAAATAATTTTATATATTTTAAATTAAACTATATATTTAAAATAATTATAAAATAATAAAATTCAGTATTATATTAATTCATTTTGATACATATTTTAAATTTAATTTATATTTTTGAACAATATTCAATTAAATATCAAAATATTTTTGATATCCTAATGAATAGGAACGTCAATAAAATGAATATTTTCTACAATGTAATAAAATATTTCTTATTTTTAACATATTGGTTATTAATTGCAAATATTTCTTTTCGAGTTTTAATGAAACGTCGTAATATACCTGCATCTATGTCTTGGCTATTAACAATTTATATTATTCCCTTTATTGGAATTTCTATCTGGTTTATATTTGGTGAATTATATTTAGGTAAGAGACAAAAAAAAATTTCGAATAGAATTTGGTCTATATCTAATCAATGGCTAAATGAACTTAAATCTTGTAAACATATTTTTCAAAAAAAAAATAGTGAAGTAGCTCACTCATTGTTTCAGTTATGTAAACATAGGCAAGGTATATCTGGAATCAAAAGTAATCAAGTCAAATTACTTAGCAATACTAAAAAAATTATGCAAATTCTTATACGTGATATTTATTTAGCACGTAAAAATATTGAAATGGTATTTTATATTTGGAAACCAGGAGGAATAGCAGATGATGTTGCAATTGCTTTAATCAATTCAGCACAACGAGGAATACATTGTAGATTAATGCTTGATTCTATAGGGAGTATTGAATTTTTTCAAAGTCCTTGGTTTGAAATTATGAAAAAATCTGGAATTCAAGTTGTAGAAGCTCTAAAATTTAATTTATCACGTATTTTTTTAAGACGAATTGATATACGGCAACATAGAAAAATAGTATTAATTGATAATTATATTGTCTATTCTGGTAGCATGAATCTTGTAGATCCTTGTTTATTTAAAAAATCCTCTGGATTAGGTCAATGGATTGATTTAATGACTAGAATAGAAGGACCTATTGCTGCAACAATGGGGATTATATACTCTTATGATTGGGAAACAGAAACAGGTTCAAAAATTTTACCTCAATTACCAGATAAAAACATATTAAAAAATAAATTTAATATAAACTCTAGTGTTCAAGTTATTGCTTCTGGACCAGGTTTTCCTAAAAATATGATCCATCAAGCATTATTAACTGCTATTTATTCTGCTAAAAATGAATTAATTATGACTACTCCTTATTTAGTGCCTAGTGAAGATTTATTACAAGCAATTTGTACAGCTGCTCAAAGAGGAGTAAATGTTAGTATTATTATACCTTTATATCATGATTCTGTTTTAGTAAAGTGGGCTAGTAGAGTATTTTTTAGTGAATTGTTAGAAGCAGGTGTAAAAATTTATCAATTTAAAAAAGGATTATTACATAGTAAAAGCATATTAATTGATCAACAATTAAGTCTTATTGGAACCGTAAATTTAGATATGCGGAGTATTTGGTTGAATTTTGAAATAACTTTAGCTATTGATGATAGTGATTTTGGGCATAGTTTATTGACTATACACAATCAATATATTTCAGATTCTCAATTATTAGACAAAAAAATATGGTCTATGCGATCTTATTGGGTAAGAATTCTTGAAAAAATATTCTATTTTTTTAGTCCATTATTATAATTTCAATGATTTTATTTAATATCCATTATTCATTAAATTTATAAAAAATATTTATATAGTAAATTATATAATTAAATATTATTTAATATTATTAAATATTTTTTATAAACCATTATATTTAAGTATATTTTTTAATAGAAATATATTCATGAAATTATTTATTGTAATAAATAATTTTAAATAACTGTATAAATATTTTTAAATATATTTAAAAAAAATAATAATATATATATTTTTTTTAAAAAAATATATATATTATAAAAAATATAATTTGAACGTATAGATTTATTAAAATACAAAATATATTATATTAAAATCATATAAATAAATTTATATAATTGTATATTTCAATTCATTAAAAAATTTAAATATTTAATAACATCATTATTAAAAATAAATATTTTTTAAAATAATGATAATGTCATCTCTATTCAGATAATAAGTGACCCATTTTTTCAGATTTTGTTTTTAAATAATAAGCATTTTTAGAATTTTTTTTTGTAATTAGTGGAATACGTTCAACAATATTAATACCAGAATCACTAAGCATTTGTACTTTAAACGGATTATTTGTTAATAAACGAATTTTTTTTATATTTAATATATTAAATATACTTACACATATAGAAAAGTCTCTTTCATCTGCAGAAAAACCTAGTTTTTGATTAGCTTGAACGGTATCTAGTCCTTGATCTTGTAAAGCATATGCTTTAATTTTATTAAGCAAACCAATATTACGCCCCTCTTGACGATGATAAATTAATATTCCACTCCCTTCGCTTGAAATTCTCTCCATAGACATTTCTAATTGTGCTCTACAATCACAACGTAAACTAAATAAAGCATCTCCTGTAAGACATTCTGAATGTATTCTAGATAAAATAGGAACATTTTTTTGAATAGTTCCATATAAAAGAGCAATATGATTTTTTCCATTCTTTTTTTCTTTAAAACCAAAAATACAAAAATTTCCCCAAGGGGTAGGTAATATAGATTTTTCAATTAACTGCATAAATTTCCTTAATTTAACATTGAAGACATATTGAATAAAAAATTTTTGAATGTTAATCTATTGCATAGATTTAATAATTAAATCTAATTTTTTAATTGGATTTTTTGACATAGTAATAGAGCGTCCTATGACTATATAATCTATTTCAAACTCTTTTGCTTCTTTAGGAGTGATAATATTATTTTGATCATAAAGTAAATCCTGAGAAATTCGAATACCTGGAGTGATTATTTTGTATTGATTACCAAATAAAAATTTTATTTTTTTAGCTTCTTTTCCAGGACATACAATGCCATCTAAACCACAATCATTAGATAACTTAGATAGTTTTAAAATGTATTCTGTTAATGAAATTTGCACTCCAATTTCTTTTAGTTCTTCTTCTTTTAAACTAGTTAATGCTGTAACAGCAATTAATAAAGGAGGATTAGTTGTAAAAGATCTTAATGCTTTTTTTGCAGAAATTAACATATTTTTTCCACCAGAAGCATGAACACTTAACATCCATATTCCTAAATCTGCAGCTGCTTTTGTAGCATTAAAAACAGTATTAGGAATATCATGAAATTTTAAATCAAGAAATATATTAAATCCCAATTTATGTAATTCTTTAATAAATTTATAACCTAACATAGTAAACATTTCTTTTCCAATCTTTAAGTAGTATATAGATGGGTTAAGAAGATTTACTAATTTCATCGCTGATTTTTTATTGCAAAAATCTAATGCAATAATAATTTTTGGCATTTTAAACAAATTAGGATTTAACACTATATTACCTCTAGTATGAAAATATATATCAGTAAAAATATTATGTTTGATATATTTGAATAAAAAATATTCTATTTACATGCAATAAAAAAATATTTAATAAAATTAAATTTTTAATATCATAATTTCTTAATAGATACACATGATTGCAAACTAGCATGGTAAGATGAACGTACAAATGGACCACAAAAAGCATTAGAGAAACCAATAGATAATGCTTCATTTTTAATATTTTCAAATTCTAAAGGTGAAATATAACGTTTTACTGGTAAATGATTAATACTAGGCTGAAGATATTGACCAATTGTTAATAATTCAACACCACTAGAATAAAGATCTTTCATAACTTGAATGATTTCCGTATCTTTTTCACCAAGACCTAACATAAATCCTGATTTTGTTGGTATATGAGAATATTTCATTTTAAATGATTCTAGTAATAATAAAGATCTTTTATAATTTGCTCCAGGACGAACTTTTTTATATATACGAGGTACATTTTCTATATTATGATTAAAAATATCTGGAAGTCCTTTATCAAAAATTTTTAAAATTACATTGATTCTTCCTCGAAAATCAGGTACTAATATTTCAATTTTTACAATATTTTTTTTTCTAATTGATGTAATACAATTAACAAAATGTTGAGCTCCACCATCATATAAATCATCACGTGCTACTGATGTAATAACCACATAATTAATTTTCATATCTAAAATAGCATCAGACAATTTATTAGGTTCTTCTGTATTAACTAAACTAGGTTTTCCATGTTTCACTGCACAAAATGGACAATTTCTAGTACATACAGATCCAAGAATCATAAATGTTGCAGTGCCATGATGAAAACATTCTGATAAATTTGGACATTGTGCTTCTTCACAAACTGAATGTAAATTATGTCGACGTAAAGAATTTTTGATTTGATTTATCCGATCTGTTTGAATAGGTATTTTAATTTTGATCCAATCAGGTTTATTTATCTTTTTGTTTATTTTATTAACATTGTTAATGTTAATAATATTAATTTTTTTTAATATTTTAGGATTGGATAAACTATCCTGATTTTTTTTCATAAGAATGATTATCTCAATTAGAAGTATTTGATAAATGATATATTTTAACTTTAATAAATATTCAAAATGTTTTTAAATGATACCAGAATTAATGATTACATTTTGATATTGACTATTCACCATATTTACTTCTAAATATTTGGATAATTGTTTAATTAATATATTTTTTACATTTTTTATAGTAATTTTTTTATTAAATTCTTTTATTTGTGTCATTTTTATATTTTTATCTCCACAGGGATGAATATCCTCAAATGGTTGTAAATTCATATCAACATTTAGTGCTAAACCATGTAAAGTTGATCCTTTTTTAATTCTTAATCCTAAAGAACAGATTTTTTTTTTATTTACATAAACACCTGGCATATTTTGTTTAGTATAAGCTGAAATTGAAAAATAATTTAGCGTGGCTATTATAATATTTTGTATAATATTAATGAATTGACGAATACTAATTTTACGACGTACTAAATCAATTAAAAAATATAATATTTGTTGCCCAGGTCCATGATATGTAATTTTACCACCTCTATCAGTATTTACGATAGGAATACTACTAGAATAAAGTATATTATTTTTTTGTGTTAATACTCCTTGAGTAAAAATAGGATAATGTTCAACAAACCAAATTTCATCAAAGGTATTGATATTACGTGATATAGTAAAATTATTCATTTCTTGAAAGATATCTAAATAATTTTGTATGCCTAAATTACGAAAAAAAATTATTTTTTTTTGCAATGTTTTTCCAAAATATTTAAAAATATATTGATAACATTAATGCAATAATCCAGGAAAAATAGAACTAATACCAACACTAATAAATTCTATTCCAAGAGACATTAATAATAAACCCATAATACGTGTAATAATATTCATTCCTGTTTGACCTAATATCTGTACAACGCATGGAGCTACTTCAAAACATAACCAGCATACAAATGCAAATAAAATAATCACTAGAGTACATCCAAATAAATTAATCCAACTTGAATAATATGCACTCCAAACAATAGTAGAACTAATTGCTCCAGGACCAGCAATTAAAGGCATAGCTAATGGTACAACACTAATATTATCTAATGTATTGTCTTCTTTTGTTTTTTTGATTTGATTGATATTATTGATAAATTGACCACTAATCATTGAAAAAGCTATACTAATAATTAGTATTCCACCAGCAATACGAAAAGAATTAATTGATATACCAAAAATATTTAAAATATTGTTACCAAAAAATAATGATATTAATAAAATTAATAATGCTGAAAAATTTGCTATTAAATTAGTTTTTTTTCTTTCTAAAAATGATTGATGATTTGTCATAGTTGTAAAAATAGGAATCATGCCTATTGGATTAACTAAAGCACACAAACTAATAAAAAATTTTATATATATAGATAAATCAAAAATTGAAATATTCACATTATTTTCCTAAATCGTATTAAATTTTTTAAAACTAATTTAAAAAATGTATATAAAAAATTTATAAATAATTATTTATAACTTTAACATTCAATTTTAGCAATAATACTTCTACTTTCCAAACGAATATCTAATAATGTAATTTGAATGATATCAGATATTTTATAACGCATAATATTATTAATAAATACTTTTCCTATTTCTTTATTAAAATGTAATTCTTTTCTAATAGAATGAATAAATATTCCAGGAATAAAAACATAAGCACCATTCTTTATTAATCGAGCTCTTATCCCATTTCTAGAAATATCAGTTATTTCAGCATCAAATTTTTTATTTTGATATTGTTGTTTCTTAAAAAATATTACATATAACCAATCTGAAATATCTCTTTCAGCTATACGATTACGACGTTTATTTTCATTTATTTTAAATTTAATTTCTTCACTTGGTTTAGTTACTTTTTCATTATGAATAATAGATTTTAATAAGCGATGATTAATCATATCACTATATTTTCGAATAGGAGATGTCCAAGTTGCATATTCTAAAAAACCTAGCGAAAAATGAGGGCCGGGAAGAATACTTAAATCTCCAAAAGATTGAAAGCGCCGAACACGATTATCAATATAATTATTCGATAATATATTTAAAACTCTTTTAAGATTGCAAAAACCTTTTAAGGTAGTTATTTCTTTTGCATTAAAATTTAAATTATAATTTCTTAAAAAAGAAACAACATGTTCAGCATTGATAATATCAAAACCACTATGTATGCTATATATACCAAAGCCAAGATGTTTAGATAAAAAATTAGCTGCAGATATATTAGCAAGTATCATGCATTCTTCAATAATTTTATGAGAAATCAGTCTTTTTTCAACTAAAATATCTATTACATTACCATTTTCAGATAAATGAAAGCGATATTCTAAGCTATCTTTAAATAAAATTGCATTTTTTTGACGCCATTTTATACGTAATAGACATAAACGATGTAAAATTAATATCTGTTTTTGAATAGATTTAGTTGGAGGAATCCATGATCCGGATTTATTAATCCAATCTGCAACATGATCATAAGATAATTTTGCTTTTGATTTAATCCATGCTAAAAAAAAGTTTATATTATTAGACAGACTACCATCTTTTAAAATAGTAATATTACATGCTAAAACAGGGCGACATTTATTAGGACGTAATGAACATAGATTTTCTGATAAATTTCGAGGTAACATAGGAATGTTAAATCCAGGTAGATAATTTGTAAAACTTCTTTCTAATGCTATATGATCTAATTTACTATCATTCTTAATATATGCTGTAGGATCTGCAATAGCTATAGTTAAACAAATATTACCATGAGAATCTTCATTAACAAAAATTGCATCATCTATATCTTTTGTATTAATATTATCTATAGTAATAAAATCTAAATCTGTTAAATTTTTTCTGGGATAATGTTCTTTTAATATAAGATCATGTTCTTCTGCTAAAGGTTCTGTTTTATCAATTTTATGTCTTGCTAAAGTAACCCACCATGGTATAAATGGATCATCTTTATGTGTAATTTTTTCATTTAATTTAGCGTAAAAAATATGATCGCCTTTTAGTTTATGTTGTATTAATTGTGCTATCGCCCAATCTCCATCTTGAAAAATATTTATGCAGTTCTGATCAGGTTGACATATTATACGATCTTTTAAAAATGGATAATCTGGTATAATAAATAATTGATTATCTTTTTTTTCTATTTTTCCAACAAATCTATTTAAAAATGCTTCAATCAATTTTTCAGGTTCAACTATTTCTCTATCTTTTTCTATTTTTAGTAATGCAATTATTTTATCACCATGCATTACTTTTTTCATATTTTTAGGCGGTATAAAATAACTTTTTTGTGTATCTACTTCTAAAAATCCAAATCCTCGTTCATTACTTTTTACTATGCCTTCCACTCTTGGTATTTGAGCATGTAGATTTTTTTTTAATTTTGTGAGTAATGGATTATTTTGAAACATAATAATAAAACCTAATTGTTATATTAGAAAATTAATAATTTTATAAATTTATATACTGATCAAAATTTATACTTTATTAATGAAATGAATTTTATGAATAATTTATTCAATCAATTAATATTATTAATAATAACTGATTATAAATAATAAATAAGCAATTATATCGATAATATGTGATTTATATATTAATACTATTTGCATTAAAACCGTTATCAACGTAAATAACTGATCCAGTAATACCTAAAGATAAATTTGATAATAAAAAAGATGCTACATTTCCTATATTTTCACTTGTAATAGGTGTTTTTATAAATGAAGAAGCATGAGAATAATTTTTTATTTTATTAAAATCTTTAATTTGATATGAAGAAAGCGTTCTAATAGGACCTGATGAAATAGCATTAACTCGAATATTCTCTTTTCCTAATGAACACGCCATATAACGAACATTTGCTTCTAATGAAGCTTTAGATAAACCCATAACATTATAATTTTTTATCACACGTTGTGCGCCTAAATAAGATAATGTTAATAAAGAAGAATAATTGTTTAACATATTTCTACATTCCTTAACTAGCGCTACAAAACTATAAGAACTAATTTCATGTGTAATATTAAATCCCTGTCGTGTAATATTAGCAATAAAATCACCATTTAAATATTCTTTAGGGCAATATCCAACAGCATGTACTAAACCATCAAATTTTTTCCATTTTTTTCTTAAATTAATAAATAATTTTTTAATTTCTTCATCTTTAGAAACATCACAAGATAACACAATATGAGATTTCATAGAATGAGCTAAACTTTTTATTTTTCTACTGATATGTGAATTTTGACATACAAATCCTAATTCTGCTTTTTGATAATGTAAAGATTTTGCTATACCAAAAGAAATTGATCTGATTCCTGAAATACCAATAATTAAAATTTTTTTTCCTTTTAGTAAACTCATATTAAATCTCAAATATGTTATATAAATAATTAATGTAATGTTTTTATTTTTTTTTGAATTTGTTTTTCAAGAGTATAAATTGTCATCACTTTTTTTAAATATTTTGATGCTTGCATTTCTGGATGTTTTTTTTTATATATAAAAAAAAATTTTTTTTTGTCATATTGTTAATTATGGTTATAGCTTTTTGATGATTTTTAGAAAATGTTTTAAGCAATGTATTAATGCCATTAGAATATGCAACAATAGTAGCATATCTCATAATATTTTTATTTTTAATACCACTAAGTTTTTTTTGTAAAAAATTAATATAGGCAGTTCCAATATTAATATTTTTTTTAGGATTATACAATTCTTCAATAGAAGGTTGTCCTTTTTTTCCATATAAACGATATACTTCTAAACCAGCTGCAGAAGGTTTGATTTGCATCAATCCAATAGCATTAGATTTACTTTTAGCATAAGGGTTTCCAGCAGATTCAGCATAAATAATTGCTTTAATTAATATTTCATCAACTTTATATTTACATGCAGCATTCTTAATCAGATTAACCCAATGATTTAATTTTTGTTCAATACTATTTTGATCAAAAAAATAATATGTTCGAATATTTTTTGTTTTATTTAAAATATTATTGTTACATCCAGTTAAGAATACAAAAGAAATAATTAAAACTCCTAATGTCATAAAAATATTTCCTATTATATTTTAAATTATTTAAGATAATTATCTTACATGCAATTTTGAAAAAAAATATAAATATAGAATATTCTATTTTATTTCATCAACTATTTGATTAGCATAACCAATATAATTAAAAGGAGTAATGTTTTTTAAACGTTTTTTTTCTTCTTCTGGAATATTTAAACTAGAAATATAATCATGAATTGTATTTTTATTTATTTTTTTTCCACGAGTTATTTTTTTAAGTTGTTCATATGAGTTTTCAATATTATAACGACGCATTACAGTTTGAATAGGTTCAGATAAAATTGACCAGTTCTGATCTAAATTTTTTAATAATTGATTATTATTTATTTTTAATTTTTTAATACCTAATAATACAGAATTATATGCAATAATAGAATAAGATATAGCTACGCCTAGATTACGTAATACTGTAGAATCACTTAAATCACGTTGCCATCTAGAAATAGGTAATTTTTTTATCATATGATACATTAAAGCATTAGATAATCCTAAATTTCCTTCAGAATTTTCAAAATCAATTGGATTAATTTTATGTGGCATGATCGAAGAGCCTATTTCATGATCAACAATTTTTTGATTAAAATAATTTAAAGAAATATACCCCCACATATCTTGATTAAAATCAATTAATATTGTATTAAATAATGAAATACAAGAAAATAATTCTGAAATATAATCATGTGGTTCAATTTGTGTAGTATATGGGTTCCAACTAATTCCTAATGATGTGACAAAATCTTGGCTTATTTTATGCCAATTAATATGAGGATATGCTGCTAAACATGCATTATAATTTCCAGTACTTCCATTCATTTTTCCTAAAATTTCTATTTTAGGCAATTTTAAATATTGACGCTGCATGCGATAATAAAAATTAGCAATTTCTTTTCCCATTGTGGATGGCGTTGCTGGTTGTCCATGAGTTAAAGATAGTAAAGGAGAACATTTATATTTGACAATCATTTTTTTTAAAAAATTTAAAATGTCTTGCCATAATGGTAAAATGATTGTATCGCGCACATCTTTAAGCATTAATGCATATGCTAAATTATTAATATCTTCTGAAGTACAACCAAAATGAATAAATTCAGAAATATATAACAAATTTTTACATTTAGATATTTTACTTTTTAAAAAATATTCTAATGCTTTAATATCATGATTAGTTTTTTGTTCAATTTTTTTAATAGAAATGGCGTCTTGTTCATTAAATTTATTTATGATATTATCCAAAAATAATATCTCTTTAGATTCAATAGAATATTTAATATCTAGCAATTTAGACATACTAATAATTTTCTTTAACCATTGAATTTCAATATTAAGACGATATTTTAAAAAACTGTACTCACTAAAAATATTTCTTAATAATATTGTTATATTCGCATATCTACCATCAATCGGAGAAATTGCTGTTAATGAAGTTAATTTCATATTTTATATCTTATTTTTATAATTATATTTAAGTGGTATGTTTTAAATAAAACAATATTTTATTTACTTATTTAATAATACGTTTTCTAAAATAAATTAATTGGAATTGATTTCCATGAAATTGATTCTATAAAACTATTGCACGAATATCTGAAAATAGCAAACATCTAATTTTTTCTTATATATATTAATTTTTTAAAAAGACTTTTAATCCCTTAATTACAATTTGAAAATCTAAAGAACTAATAATTTGAAAATATAATCTTGCTATTTGATGAGTAAGATTTTTAATATTATCGTAGATGTAATATTAATTAAATATTGATAATATATTTTTTGAAAGAAGAAATAGCCATATAATTATTTTGCAATTTTTTATTAAAAATCATTATTTTAAAAATATATTTAAAAAATTCAATTAAATAAAAAAAATTAGAAAAAAGTTAAAATAGATATTAACATTTTTAATCTTATTTTTTCATCATTTTCATAGATTTTAATAACTGAAGTAGGATTGATATTTAAAATACTCTATTGTATTGTACATACATGAAATGCATTTTGATCACAAACTCCTGCATATGCTAATTTTTGTACTAAATAAACTGATTAACATATACCTGAAAGTGATACAGTAATAGAATATATATTTTTCATCATTGTAATTTCCTTATTTTAAAAAATCAAAATCATAATAATGGTAATCTAGATTCAATAATTCCGCCACCAATACATACTTCTAATAAATATAATACTACTGATTGCCCTGGTGTGACAGCAATAACAGGTGAATCAAATAATATTTTTAAGCGCTTATTTTTTATACATTCTATATTACATGAAATATCTATTTGACGATATCTAATTTTTATTTTACAAGATAAAGGATAAGAAATATAATCATTATTAATCCAATTAATATTTTTTGCAATTAAACCGACTGACATAAGATATATATTACTAGCACCTTGAGCAACAATTAATTGATTTTTTTTGATATCTTTTTTTACAACATACCAAGGTATATTATATTCTTCTTTAATACCCCCAATACCTAAACCTTTTCTTTGACCTATAGTATAATAAAAAATACCATTATGTTTACCAATAATTTTTCCTGATACAGTAACTATATCACCTATTTTTTCAGTAATATAAAAATTTAAAATTTTTAAATTTTTAGGTCCAATAAAACATATTCCAGTAGAATCTTTTTTTTTAGAAATCCGTATATTTATTTTTTTAGCAAAATTTCTTATTGTATTTTTTGTCCAATCACCAATTGGGAATAAAATTTTTTTAAGTTGTATATGATTTAAAGTGTATAAAAAATAACTTTGATCTTTATTTTGATCAATACCTTTTAATAAAATATATTTGCCATTATTATTTTTTATACGAGCATAATGACCTGTAGCAACATAATCAGCTTTAAGCACATGAATAGCATAATTAAAAAATACATTAAATTTAATTTCTTTGTTACATAATATATCAGGATTTGGTGTGTTTCCTTTCTTATATTCATCTAAAAATTTTTTAAAGACTAATTCCCAATATTCTGAAGAAAAATTAATTTTATGAAGATATATATTTAATGTTTTGCATACCGTTTCAGCATCAAATAAATCTTGAGCAGAATTACAATATCCTTGTTGATCATCTTCTTCCCAATTTTTCATAAATAAACCTTCTACTTTATAGTTTTGATTTTTTAACATCCATGCAGCAACTGATGAATCTACACCTCCAGACATGGCAACAATTACTTTTTTAGTATCTTTTATTTTTATGTTTTTCATATATTAGTTGAAGTATCTTACTTTTAAAAAATTTTATATATGTAGTATTGTAACATATTATATATTTTTCTAAATTATGTTATTTTTTAAAAATATTATTTAATATAATTCTTAATTATTAAAAATTTTATAAAAAAATAAAAAATATTTTTAGTGCATGTTAAAATATATAAAAAATTAATATTGTTAAAAATAAGATGAAAAATATAAGAAATTTTTCCATTATAGCCCACATTGATCATGGAAAATCAACTTTATCAGATAGATTAATACAAATATGTGGTGGACTATCTGCAAGAGAAATGTCTAATCAAGTGTTAGATTCAATGGAATTAGAAAAAGAAAGAGGTATTACTATAAAAGCACGTAGTGTGATGATTCATTATAAAGACGAATTAAATAATATTTTTAATTTAAATTTTATTGATACTCCTGGTCATGTAGATTTTTCTTATGAAGTTTCTCGATCATTAGCTGCTTGTGAGGGAGCTATTTTAGTTGTAGATGCTACGCAAGGTGTTGAAGCACAAACTTTAGCAAATTGTTATACTGCATTAGATATGAATATAGAAATTCTACCTGTATTAAATAAAATAGATTTGCCTAATGCAAATATAGAGAAAGTATCTAAAGAAATAGAAGATATTATAGGAATATCTGCATTAGATGCAATTAAATGCTCATCTAAAACAGGAGAAGGTGTTAAAGAATTAATCGAACGTATTATTACTGATATTCCTTCTCCTAAAGGTTTAATAAATGCTCCCCTGCAAGCTTTAATTATTGATTCATGGTTTGATAATTATTTAGGTATAGTTTCATTAATAAGAATTAAAAATGGGATTTTATCATACAAAGATAAAATTCAAGTGATGAGTACAAAAAAAATTTATTTTGTAGAACAATTAGGTATTTTTACACCAAAAAAAGTAAATAAATCTCAATTAAAATGTGGTGAAGTAGGATGGATTGTTTGCGGTATAAAAAATATTAAAGCATTTTCTGTTGGGGATACATTAACACAAGCAAATAATCCTGCACAAACGATTTTAAAAGGTTTTAAAAAAATTAAACCTCAAATATATGCTGGTTTATTTCCTATCGCATCTGATCAATATGAAACATTTAGAGATGCATTAGAAAAACTAAGTTTAAATGATTCATCATTGTTTTATGAACCAGAAAATTCTTTAGCACTTGGTTTTGGATTTAGATGTGGATTTTTAGGATTATTGCATATGGAAATAATTCAAGAACGTCTAGAACGAGAATATTCTATTGACTTAATTTCAACTGCACCAACAGTAATTTATAAAATAGTATTAATCAATGGAAACATTATTTATTTAGATAGTCCTTCAAATTTTCCTAATATAAATAATATAAAAGAAATTCAAGAACCTATAGTTGAATGTAATATTTTATTACCTACTCAATTTCTTGGTGAAGTGATAAAATTATGTATTAAAAAAAGAGGCACGCAAATAAACATGATTTATCATGCACATCAAGTATTATTAAAATATAATATTCCTATGAATGAAGTAGTACTGAATTTTTTTGATGAATTAAAATCTATATCTAGTGGATATGCTTCTTTAGAATATGATTTTAAATGTTTTCAATCTGCAAAAATAGTTAAAATAGATATCTTAATTAATTCAGAGAAAGTAGATGCATTAACCATAATATCATGTCATAAAAATGCACAATATCGTGCGCGTGAAATTGTAAATAAAATTCAAACATTAATACCTAGACATCAATTTGATATTTCTATTCAAGCTGTTATTAATAATTCTATTATTGCTCGTTCAACTGTTAAACAATTAAGAAAAAATGTATTAGCCAAATGTTATGGTGGTGATATTAGTAGAAAGAAAAAATTGTTAAAAAAACAAAAAGAAGGAAAAAAAAGAATGAAAAAAATAGGTAATGTAAATGTTCCAAAAACAATATTTTTTGAGATTTTGAATACTAATAAAAATTAATATAAGGAAATAAAGATGGCAAATATATTAACTATTTTTTTATTAATTAGTACAGTATTAACTGGTATCATTTGGATTTTTTATCGCATAAAACATATAAAAATGTATTTTTTAAATAAAAAAAATATCAAAAATAATCATTTATTCCTAGAAAATAAATTATTATTAAAGCATGAAACATCTTTATTCACATCATTAGCATCATTTTTTCCAGTTTTTTTAACGATATTTATTATACGATCATTTATTTATGAACCTTTTCAAATTCCATCAGGTTCTATGATGCCAACTCTTTTAATAGGTGATTTTATTATTGTAGAAAAATTTACATATGGTATTAAAGAACCCATCACACATAAAACATTAATTAATACTAGCAATCCAAAAAGAGGTGATGTAGTAGTTTTTAGGCATCCAAATGATTATAATACTAATTATATTAAACGTATAATAGGGTTACCTGGAGATAAAATTATATATGATATTAAAAAAAAACATATACATATATGTATTAATTATACTAATACAAAACATTGTACAGAAAAATTAGTTATTTATTATTCTAAACCTAAATTAAGTAATTTTGTACAAAAAATATATTTTTCAAATACAAATAATAATGCAATAGAACAAAAAAAAATATATCATTTATTACATTTTAATATTGTTGAAGAAAATTTTAATACTGTTAAACATAATATATTATTATTAAATAATATAAAAAATTCAACCCAAGATTATTTTCAGCAAAAAAATATGCCAAAATTAACTTGGATTGTTCCTAAAAATCAATATTTTATGATGGGAGATAATCGTGACAATAGTTTAGATAGTCGATATTGGGGTTTTGTTCCTGAAGAAAACTTAGTAGGAAAAGCCATTAAAATATGGATGAGTTTTGATAAAAATGAAAATGAATGGCCGACTGGGATACGTATAAACCGGATTGGTAATATATATTAAAATATCATAAAAATAAAATATAATTATTATATATTAACGTATATATTAAATTTTATCAAATTTTCTGTTTTCCTGTTATATATAATTAATGTAAATATTTTTAAAATCGGTATAACATGAATCATATTGTAACAAAAAAAATACAAAAAGTGTTGGGATATACTTTTACTCATAAAGATCTTTTAAAACAAGCATTAACACATCGTAGCGCAAGTAGTAAACATAATGAAAGACTAGAATTTTTAGGAGATTCTATTCTAAGTTTTGTTATTGCTAATGCTTTATATCAACATTTTCCATATATTAATGAAGGTGATATGAGTCGTATGCGAGCTACTTTAGTACGTGGTAACACTTTAGCTGAAATTGCTTATGAATTTGATTTAGGTGAATATTTAAAATTAGGACAAGGAGAACTAAAAAGTGGAGGATTTCGCCGTGAATCTATTTTAGCAAATACTGTTGAAGCTTTAATAGGAAGTATTTATTTAGATAGTAATATTAAAACAGTAGAAGAATTGATATTAAAATGGTATGAAAAACGCTTAGAAAAAATTAGTCCTGGAGAAAAACAAAAAGATCCTAAAACACGATTACAAGAATATTTACAATCAAAACATTTAGCTTTACCGAGCTATTTTATAGTCGAAGTATATGGTGAAGCACATAATCAATTATTTACTATTCATTGTAAAATTAGTATGATTACAGAACATTTTATTGGAACTGGTTCTAGTAGAAGAAAAGCTGAACAAAATGCAGCACAAAAAGCATTAATTCAATTAGGTGTAGAGTGAACATAAAACAAACATATTGTGGATATATTTCTATTGTTGGAAAACCTAATGTTGGTAAATCTACATTGCTAAATAAGATTATTGGTAAAACCATTTCTATTTCATCAAAAAAAAAATATACAACACAAAAAAATATTATAGGAATTAAAACACAAAATTTTTATCAAACTATTTATATAGATACACCAGGTGTAATTATCGATACAAAAAAAAAATCTATAATATATGAACAAGAAAAATTTTATAAAATAATAAAAATTTCAATATTAATTATATTTGTTATTGATCAAACATTTTGGACAGAAGATAATCAAATAATTTTTAACAAAATAAAAAAATATAATATACCAATCATTATTATAATTAATAAAATTGATAAAATTCATGACAAAAAAATTTTATTACCTCTTATTCAAATTTTAAAAAATAAAGAAAATGTTATAGAAATCATTCCTGTTTCTATTAAAAAAATAAATCATATTAATTTTTTACATAATACTGTTATCAAATATTTACCAAAAACGAAACATATATATCCTAGATCTTATATAACAACTAATACTCAATTATTTACTATTTCTGAAATTATTCGAAAACAATTAATATTATTTTTAGGAGATGAATTACCTTCTTCAATCAAAGTTACAATTGAATCTTTTAAAATAAACAAAAAAAAAGAAATTCATATTATTGCTATAATAAAAGTAAAAAATTTAAGACATAAAAAGATCATTATTGGTCATAATGGAGAGAAAATAAAAAAAATTAGTATGATTGCAAGACAAAAAATTAAATATGAGGTTTGTACTAAAACACATCTTTTTATTTGGATCAAATAAAAAATATATAAAATAAATAAAATATAACTATTTTTTTTTAAAATTAGTTAAAAAGTTATACAGTTAACTAATTTTAAAAAAATAAAATAAAAGGTATATATGCATTATGTCTATTATTGGAATAGGGATTGATTTAATTGAAATATTACGTATTAAAAATATATTATTTAAATATCAAAACAATTTTGCTAAAAAAATTTTATCTATAGAAGAATTTAAAAAATATATTTTTTCAAAAAACAAAATTCATTTTCTTGCAAAAAAATTTGCAGCTAAAGAAGCGGCATCTAAAGCATTAGGAACAGGAATTAATAGTTGTATTAAATTTAATGAGTTAGAATTTTATAATGATCAATTTGGAAAACCAAAATTAAGATTTTTAAATAATGCTTTTAAAAAATCTCAAGAATTAAAATGTAAATATATACATGTCAGTATAGCTGATCAAAAACTATATGCTTATGCTATAGTGATTTTAGAAAATTAACATAAAAATAGAGAATTTTATTTTTTTCTTTTATTTTTAAAAAATTTTATTAAAATATTCTCGCATTCATTTTTTAAAATATTATTTTTAATATCTAAATGATAATTTGTATTTGCATTAAAAAATAAATTTTTTAAAAAATGCTGATTACTTGATTTTTTACTATATGCACCAAATACTAAGCGTGTAATACGACTATTTATAAGAGCTCCGAAACACATAACACAAGGTTCTAATGTTACGTATAATGTACTATTTATTAAACGATAATTTTTTATAGTTTTTCCAGCATGACGTAAGGCTATAATTTCTGCATGTGCAGTGGGATCATGTCGAATAATAGAACTATTCCAACCCACTCCAATTATACGTTCTTCAAAAACTATTATTGATCCGATAGGGATTTCACCTTTTCTTTTAGCATAAGAGGCATATCTTAAAGCAATTTTCATCCAATTAATATCTTTTTGATATTGTGAAAGATTTTGATAAATTACTTTTTGTTTTTTAAAATTCTTAATTTTTCTTTGCCCCATTCTCTTTTTTTAGAATCTATTCTCTTATCTTGTCTATTTTTTCCTTTTGCAAGACCGAATTCTAATTTACACCAAGATTTTTTCCAAAACATAGACAATGATATAATAGTATATCCTATATTTTTTTTTTTTACAGATAAAAAATCAATTTCATTTTTATTTAATAATAATTTTCTTTTTCTTTTTGGATCACAAAAAATATGATTTGAAGACATATGTAAAGGTTGAATTACAGCATTAAAAAGATATATTTCATTACAATAATTAGATATATAACTTTCTGAAATATTTATTTTACCAGATCGAATAGACTTAATTTCCCAACCTTGTAATACAATACCAGCTTGAAAAATTTGCTCAATAAAATAATTATGATATGCTTTCTTATTAAATACAATTCTAGATTTTTTTTTTTGAGTATTTATTTTATATGACATAATTCAATGTATTCCAAAATGTAAATAATTTAGAATATTTATTAAGATACAATCAAAATTGTATATAATATAATATTTTTATTAATTTAATATTGAATTTAAATCTATTCTAAAAAACATTTTTAGATTTAATAATATAAAATTATATTTGATGATATTATTAAATCTAAAATATAAAATTTTTTTATGTTTTTTTCTTAGACACTATAACCATAGCAGGACGTAATAAACGAATATTATGTAGCATATACCCAGGTTGCATTACTGTAATAATTTTATTTGATTTGATTTCATCGGTATAATGAATCGATACAGCTTGATGGATAGATGGATCAAATGATACATTTACATCATCTATTTTTGTTATATTAAATATCATAAAACATTTTTTTAATGAATTATTAATATCTTTTAATTTATTGATTATATTTAAAAAAGTTTCTTTTGATTGACTTTGCTCTATTAAATTTAATGCACGTTCAATATTATCAATAATAGGGAAAAAATCTTTTAACAATTTTTCTAAAGAAAATTTTCTACAGTGTTCTATATCTTTATTAACTCTTTTATAAAGAGATATAATTTCTTTTTCACTTTGAATTTTTGTTTGTATTATTTTTTCATTAGATTCACGTAATTGGTTTTTTAATAAAAAAATTAAATTATTATTTTCATTATTTTCATTATTTTCATTATTTTCATTATTTTCATTATTTTCATTATTTTCATTATTTTCATTATTTTCATTATTTTCATTATTTTCATTATTTTCATTATTTTCATTATTTTCATTATTTTCATTATTTTTTGTTATTGTATCTTGTTGATTTATCATAAAAATATCCTTTTAATTTAACATGTATTAATATATAAAAATTTTTATTTTTTTTTAAAAAATATAAAATTTATTTAGGAAAACATTATATGTTTTTAAAGATATTAATTTGATTATATTTTTGAAATAATAGGAGAGATATAAGAAGTTGACATATCCCATGGTTGCTCAATCCATACATTTTGAGGAATATCGATTATATAATCATCAACTAATAAACGACCCATGGGTTTTGCAAAAATTGTTACAAAATAAGCTTTAGGATACAAATTACGAATAATTTTTGCAGTACCACCGGTATCTACCAAATCATCTATTACAATAATTTTATCTCCATCACTATCTGCTTTTTTTATTATTTTTCTTTTATTTTTTAAGCAATTATGCTGATAACTTTCAATGCATACAGTATCAATACATCGAATGTCTAATTCTCTTGCTAATACAGCTGAGGGAACAAGACCTCCCCGACTCACTGCAATAATTCCATTACAAAAATTATTTTTTTTTAGTAATCGAATAGCTAGCTTTCTTGTATGAATTTGAAGCATATCCCAGGTGACAATGTATTTCTCACTCATAAAGGACATTCCGAAACTATAAATAGTATTTATTCAATAATGGAAAGAGTTTTAAATTATTAAAAATATTAATATATAAAAATTTTTAATTAATTAATGATTTTTTTGCATTTCTTTTTCTATAATTAATATTAATATATGAATAATTTTAATATGCATTTCTTGTATTCGATCTGCATAACCATAATAAGGAACACAAATTGTTATATCAGATAAGATTTTAATCTTACCTCCATTATGACCTGTTAACGAAATTACTTTTATTTTTTTATTTTTAGCTATTTCTATAGCTTTAATAACATTTAATGAATTTCCAGAAGTAGAAATAGCCAATAAAACATCACCTTTACATCCTATACTTTGTATATAACGTGAAAATATTTGATCATATCCAAAATCATTTCCTACTGCAGAAATATAACTACTATCTGATATAGAAACAGCAGGATATCCATTTCGTTTTTCTCGATACACACTAGTTAATTCTTCTGAAAAATGTAATGCATCACAATGCGAACCTCCATTTCCACAAGAAATTACTTTATTTCCATTTTTAAATGCTTGAGAAATAAGAATAGCTGCTTGTTCAATATTATTTATTGCTTGATTATTTTTTAAAAATTTTTTTAAAGTTTGTAAAGCAGAATCAAATTCAGAAAAAATTGTTTTTTTATACATAATTTTTAAATTATTTAAAATAATTAATTTTTAAAAAAATATTATTTTTTATCGGTGCGGACGGGGCTCGAACCCGTGACCCCCGGCGTGACAGGCCGGTATTCTAACCAACTGAACTACCGCACCTATTTACTATCTTCATATTGTACATATTTTAAAAAAATCAGTCAATAATCTTTTTGATATATTTATAATAAAAATTACTTCCATAAACATAAATTATGACGTTTCATATATTGCAAATATTTTATATGTGAATCTATTTCTTGTTTTTTAGCATATAATATTTTTAAAGGAATATTTTGAGATCGAATAAATTTTTTTGGTTTTGAAGATATTTTTTTACTATTTACTATAGTATTAAAAAAAAGAGACTCTTGACCATTTGTCATTAAAAGATATACTTTACCTAAAAGGTAAGCATCTAATATAGCGCTATGTAAATTTCTACTAGATTTGTTAATTTTATATCTTGTACATAAGGCATCTAAAGTATTTTTTTTTCCTGGAAATAATTTTCGTGCGATTTTTAATGTATCTAATACATTACAAAATGTATCAATTGTTTTAATTTTTTGATTTAATAGATTTAATTCTTGATTTATAAAACCCAAATCAAATGAAGCATTATGAATTATTAATGTGGAATTTTGAATATATTTTAAAAATTTATTAACAATATCTTTAAAAATAGGTTTATCTTTTAAAAAATTATTAGTAATACCATGGACTTTTAATGCTTCAGATTCAATTAATCTATCAGGTTTAATATAAACATGAAAATTATTTCCTGTAAAACGACGTTCGATAATTTCAACAGCTCCAATTTCTATAATTCTATGATTAACATGAGGAATACCAATTTTATTTATACCCGTAGTTTCTGTATCTAATATAATCATTCTTTTGTCATTCATAATTGTTTATCTTACATATATAAATATGATTAAATAATTTTTGGAATAACTATCATTATGTTTAAAATTGTCAAAATGTTTACAGATGGTTCTTGTTTAGGCAATCCTGGTCCAGGAGGTTATGCTGTAATATTACGTTATAAATTAAATGAAAAAATTTTAACTTCGGGCTTTTATTTAACTACAAATAATCGTATGGAATTAATGGCTGTAATATCAGGATTAGAATTTCTTAAAAAACCTTGTTTTGTAAAAATTATAACAGATAGTTTATATGTAAAAAAAGGAATTATTGATTGGATGCCTATTTGGAAAAAAAAAAAATGGAAAACACAGAAAAAACAAGATGTAAAAAACATAGATTTATGGCTACGTATTGATAATGCCTTAAAACATCATTCAGTAGAATGGCTTTGGATTAAAGCACATATTGGTCATTTAGAAAATGAAAAATGTGATATAATAGCACGTCAATCTGCTAAACATCCTTCAATTAACGATTATTATTACGAAAATAGTAAATTTTAAAACTGTTAATAATTTTAATATATTTAATATAAATTTAATAAGAAAATATTATGTTGTTTTTAAAACAAATACCAATATTAATTGATAATTATGTATGGATGCTTGTTGACTCTTATGGTTTTTGTATTATTATAGATCCTGGATGTTCTGAAGAAATTATAAAAACAATCGAGCAAAATAAATGGCATCCTATAGCAATATTTTTAACTCATAATCACATAGATCATGTTTCAGGAGTTAAAAATATTATTCAATATTATTCTCATTCAATCACTGTTTTTGGACCAGATGAAACTAAACAGCATTATGTGAATACAATTTTAAAGCAAGGGGATAAAATTGTTATTTTAAACAAAACATTTGAAATTTTTTTTACTCCTGGTCATACTTCTGGTCATATTACTTATTATAGTTTTCCATATCTTTTTTGTGGAGATACTATTTTTTCGGGTGGTTGTGGACGTGTTTATAATAATCAATATCTAGAAATGTATAATTCTATAAAACTTATTTCTACTTTTCCTAATAATACAATATTATGTTGTGCTCATGAATATACTCTATTAAATTTAAAATTTACTATGTTTTTTATCCCTAATGATATAACAATACAATTATATTTTGAAAAAATTAAATCTCGATTAAAAATAGGTAAATCTAGTTTACCATCATATCTTATTTTTGAGAAAAAAATTAATTTATTTTTGAGAACAGATGAATTTTTTTTGAAAAAAGAGTTAGGATTAAGTAAATTTAGCAGTGCTTTAGAGGTGTTTAAGGAATTAAGAATTAAAAAAGATTTTTTTTGGAGCTAAGCGGGATTGAACCGCTGACCTCCTGCGTGCAAGGCAGGCGCTCTCCCAGCTGAGCTATAGCCCCAGATGATTTTATATTATGGTAGGCCTGAGTGGGATTGAACCACCGACCTCACCCTTATCAGGGGTGCGCTCTAACCATCTGAGCTACAAGCCTTTTAATTTTTATTAAATAATTTGTGTGGGCACTTTCAAAAAAGTATATATTTTTAAGGAGGTGATCCAACCGCAGGTTCCCCTACGGTTACCTTGTTACGACTTCACCCCAGTCATGAATCACAAAGTGGTAGGCGCCTTCCTTTTAATAGGTTAGGATACCTGCTTCTTTTGCAACCCACTCCCATGGTGTGACGGGCGGTGTGTACAAGGCCCGGGAACGTATTCACCGTGGCATTCTGATCCACGATTACTAGCGATTCCGACTTCGTGGAGTCGAGTTGCAGACTCCAGTCCGGACTACGATTTACTTTATGAGGTTTGCTTGTCTTTACAGATTTGCTTCTCTTTGTATAAACCATTGTAGCACGTGTGTAGCCCTGGTCGTAAGGGCCATGATGACTTGACGTCGTCCCCACCTTCCTCCGGTTTATAACCGGCAGTCTCCTCTGAGTTCCCGGCCGAACCGCTGGCAACAGGGGATAAGGGTTGCGCTCGTTGCGGGACTTAACCCAACATTTCACAACACGAGCTGACGACAGCCATGCAGCACCTGTCTCACAGTTCCCGAAGGCACTTTTTTATTTCTAAAAAATTCTGTGGATGTCAAGACCAGGTAAGGTTTTTCGCGTTGCATCGAATTAAACCACATGCTCCACCGCTTGTGCGGGCCCCCGTCAATTCATTTGAGTTTTAGCCTTGCGGCCGTACTCCCCAGGCGGTCGACTTAATGCGTTAGCTTCGGAAGTCACTTCTCTTGGAAACAACCTCCAAGTCGACATCGTTTACGGCATGGACTACCAGGGTATCTAATCCTGTTTGCTCCCCACGCTTTCGCACCTCAGTGTCAGTATTCGTTTAGGAGGCCGCTTTCGCCACAGGTATTCCTCCAGATATCTACGCATTTCACCGCTACACCTAGAATTCTACCTCCCTCTACGATACTCTAGCTTTTCAGTTTCAAATGCAGTTCCTAGGTTAAGCCTAGGGATTTCACATCTGACTTAAAAAACCACCTACGCGCTCTTTACGCCCAGTAATTCTGATTAACGCTCGCACCCTCCGTATTACCGCGGCTGCTGGCACGGAGTTAGCCGGTGCTTCTTCTTCAGGTAACGTCAAGAAATAAAATTATTAGTTTTATTTTTTTCCTCCCTGCTGAAAGTACTTTACAACCCTAAGGCCTTCTTCATACACGCGGCATAGCTGCATCAGGCTTTCGCCCATTGTGCAATATTCCCCACTGCTGCCTCCCGTAGGAGTCTGGACCGTGTCTCAGTTCCAGTGTGGCTGGTTATCCTCTCAGACCAGCTAGAGATCGCAGCCTTGGTAGGCTATTACTCTACCAACAAGCTAATCTCGTCTGGGTTCATCCAAAAGCATAAGGCCTAAAAATAGGTCCCCTACTTTAGTTTTACAACATTATGCGGTATTAGCTACCATTTCTAGTAGTTATCCCCCTCTTTTGGGTAGATCCCCAGATATTACTCACCCGTTTGCCGCTCGCCGCCAAGAAAGAAAAAAAACTTTCTCTCGCTGCCGCTCGACTTGCATGTGTTAGGCTTGCCGCCAGCGTTCAATCTGAGCCATGATCAAACTCTTCAATTGAAAAGCTTTTCTTAAAGAGAAATCTTTAAGAAATTTTAAATAACAAAAAATAAATTTTGTACTTAATTGTCTGTGCCCACACAGATTATTTAATATATTTTTAAAGAGCGTTGTTGATATTTTTGTTTTTTTGAAACTTTAGATTAAGAGATTACATTTTTTTTATTATCTTGTCAACTCTTTTATAAAAAATTTTTAATTTTTATTTTTTTTATAATTTTTTTTTTTATTAGTATAAAATTAAATAATACTTTTTTAAAAAATTAATAATGTTTAATAAAAGAAACTAATAATATTATATATCTCATCTAAAAATTAATATTTCTAATAAATTTTAATTAATATATAAAAAAAATATATCTTAATGTTTTAACGTATAAAATATTTACAATACAATTGCATATTAAAATACAAGGTTCTTAAAATGAATATAACATACCTAATTAAAAAAGATATTGAACACACTTTAATTGATATCGGTTATAAAAATTTCTGTAAACCGATTATTGTATCAAGTAAAAAAACAAAACTAGGTCATTATCAAGTTAACAATCTGATAAAAATAGCTAATATATTAAAATTAGATGTCTATGAATTAGCTAAAAAAATTATATTACATATTAAAAAAAAAAATATTTATAAAAAAATTACATTTTCTCAACCAGGTTTTATTAATATATTTTTTTGTAACCATTGGATTTCTGATCAATTAGAAACAATTTTTACTTCATCTCGACTTGGTATTAATCGTGTAGTTTCAAAAAATATTATAATAGACTACTCTTCCCCAAATATTGCAAAAGAAATGCATGTTGGGCATTTAAGATCTACAATTATTGGAGATGTGACAGTAAGAGCATTAAATTTTTTAGGACATAATGTAATTAGAGCCAATCATATTGGAGATTGGGGAACACAATTTGGAATGTTAATTGCATACTTAGAAAAAATAAATGTACTAAAAAATTATAATTTATCTCTTAAAGAATTAGAATCTTATTATTGTAAGGCAAAAAAAAAATATGATATTGATAAAAAATTTGCAGAAAAATCTAGAAAATATGTAGTGAAATTACAAAATGGAGATCAATATTGTTATTCTATTTGGAAAAAATTAGTATCAATTACTATGCTTGAAAACTATAAGATATACAACAGACTAAACGTTACTTTAAAAAAGATTCATACAATAGGAGAAAGTTTTTATAATACAATGCTTCCTGACTTGATTACAGATCTTAAAAATAAAAAAATAGCCGTACAAAAAAATGGAGTTACTATAGTTTTTTTAAAAGAATTTAAAAATAGATTAGGTCAAGCCATGGGTGTTGTGATTCAAAAACAAGACACAGGATTTTTATATTCTACTATTGAGATTGCTTGTTTGAAATATAGATACGAAAAATTATGTGCTGATCGTATTATATATTATACCGATTCTCGTCAAAGTCAACATTTAATACAAGCATGGACTATTGCAAAAAAAGCTAATTATATACCTTCGCATTTATTGTTAGAACATCATATTTTTGGAATGATGTTATCAAAAAACAAACGTCCATTTAAAACTCGTGATGGAAATAATATAAAACTTAAAGCATTGTTAGATGAAGCTATAGATAGAGCAATAAATTTAATTAAAAAGAAAAAACCTCATTTACCTAAAAAAAAATTAATTTCACTTGCTGAAATCATTGGTATCAGCGCAGTAAAATATTCTGATTTATCTAAAAATAGAAATACTAATTATGTATTTAATTGGGATGAAATGTTAAGTTTTGAAGGTAATACAGCACCATATATACAATATGCTTATACAAGAATTTCTTCTATTATAAAAAAATCTATTATTCCTATACATCAATTAAAAGAAAAAATTATTTTAAAAAAAGAAATCGAAATAACTTTAGCAATAAAAATATTAGAATTTGAAGAAATAATACTGTTAATTTCTCAAAAAGGTACTCCTCATATTTTATGTAAATATCTTTATCAACTTGCAACAAATTTTTCTCATTTTTATGAAAACTGTTCTATACTTTTTTCAAAAAAAATAAATACTTATAAAAGTAGATTAAAATTATCTATTTTAACAGCAAAAACATTAAAAAAAGGATTGAATATACTTGGTATTAAAATAGTTAAAAAAATGTAATATTAATATAAGAGTAATTTTTATATTGATTCAAAACAGTAAGGTGAGGGAATAATGTAGTACTAAATATGCACTACTTACTACCACACCATCTGTATGAAAAATTAAAAATATAATTAGCTATATTGTTTATTCAGAACCAATGATATTAGTTATTTTTATTTGTTTAACATCAGTTATCTCAAATTGAGATAAAACAGTTAATTCTGGAAAACTGTTGCGAAAAAAATTTGATAAAAAATCTCGTAAGGGATGACTAACTAACAATACAAGAGGCGAGTCTATTAATAATTGTTTTTTTATAGTTTGCTTAGTTTTCATAAGTAAATTTTGAGATAAAGTCGGTTCAAGATTATTTGAACCTGATTTAATACTATTTAGTAATAATTGTTCTAAATTAAATTCTAATCCTATTACTTCAATAATGTTTTTTTTGTTAAATAATTTTTGTACAATAATTTTTCTTAATGCTATTCGAACAAGACTAGTTAATTCATTGGGATTTTTTTGAACATCTGCATATTCTGATAATGTTTCTAAAATAGTTCTCATATCACGTATTGGAATATTTTCTAATAATAAGTTTTTTAGTACTTTATGTAAAGTAGTTAGATTAATTACATTAGGAATCAAATTTTCAGTTAATTTAGGCATTTCTGCAGTAACATAATCTAATAATTGTTGAGCTTCTTGACGACCAAATAATTCATCAATATGATGAGAAATTAAAAAATTTAAATGTGTAGAAATTAACATGCTCGATTCTATAATAGAATAACCTTTTTTTTGTGCTTCATTTTTAAATTCTTCATTAATCCAATAACCAGATAAACCAAAATCAGTATTGTATACTTTTTTAAAAGGTAAAGATTCCGTTTCTCTTCCTGAACTAATAGCCATATAAAGATTACAAAAACATTCACCTTTTCCTACTTCCACACCTTTAATAAATATACGATAAATATTTCCTGATAAATTCATATTGTTTTTAATATGCACTAATGGTGGTAAAAATCCAATTTCTTGAGCAATTTTTTTGCGTACTATACGAATCTTATCTAATAAATTACTTGTTTTATTTTCGTCAATCATTGGTGTGAGTTTATAACCTATTTCTATTCTAATTGGATCTTCTAATTTTACATCATTCCATGATGCTTCTGAAATAGAATTATGTACTAATTTATATTTTTTATTAGAGCTTAAAAAATTATTTTCTAAACTATATTGTTTTTCATATAACCACCAAGAAAGAATTAATAATAAAATTGTAAATACTAAAAATATAATATTAGGCATACCAGGTACTAAACCAAGAATACCTAAAACCATTGCACTTAATAAAATAACTTGAGGATTATAAAATAATTGACTAACCATTTGTTCCCCAACATTTTGATTACTACTAACACGTGTCACTATTACACCAGCTGCAGTAGAAATAACTAATGCTGGGATTTGTGCAACTAAACCATCACCAATAGTTAGTAATGTATAAACTTCTACAGCTTTATTTAATAGCATATCATGTTGTATTAAACCAATTATTAATCCTCCAAATATATTAATAACCATAATTAAAATACCAGCAATTGCATCTCCACGTACAAATTTACTAGCACCGTCCATAGAACCATAAAAATCCGCTTCTTGTGTTATTTTAATGCGACGTTTTTTAGCTTGTTCTTCACCAATTAAACCTGCGTTTAAATCAGCATCAATTGCCATTTGTTTACCTGGCATAGCATCTAATATAAATCGTGCACCAACTTCAGCTATACGACTGGCTCCTTTAGTAATAACAATAAAATTAATAATAACCAAAATTACAAATACTACTATTCCAATAGCAAAATTTCCACCTACTAAAAAATGACCAAATGATTCAATTACTCTTCCTGCTGAATTAGCTCCTTGATGACCTTGTAAAAAAATAATACGAGTAGAAGCAACATTTAAAGCTAAACGTAATAATGTAGAAAACAATAAAATTGTTGGAAATGCAGTAAAATCTAATGTTTTACGAGTAAACATAGAAACAAGTAAAATAATGATAGATAAAGCAATATTAAAAGTAAAAAAAATATCTAAAACAAAAGGAGCTAAAGGCAAAACCATCATTGATAAAATCATCAAAATCAATATTGGACCTGAAAGTATTTGCCATTGAATAGTTTTTATACTTTTCAAAACACGAAAAAAAGAAGCAAAATTAATCATTATTTTTATGTTCTCCTTTAACATGAAATTCTGATGGAATCGATAAATTATTAGGTTTTTCAGGAAAAACACCACCTTCTTTTTTCCATTGTCGAACCTTCCAAACCCATGCTAAAATTTCTGCAACAACTTTATAAAATGCACCAGGGATATATTGTCCTATTTCAGAATAACGATATAATGCTCGTGCTAATAACGGTGAAGAAATCACAGCAACATTATGTTTAATAGCTAACATTTTTATTTTTATAGCCATTTTACCTATTCCTTTTGCTATTACTTTAGGAGCATCCATTTTTTCTGCATCATATTTAAGCGCTACAGAATAATGTATAGGATTAGTGATAATGACATCTGCTTTAGGAATATCTGACATCATTCTTCTTCGTACAGTAGCCTTCATTTCTCGACGAATACGCATTTTAATATTTGGATGTCCATCTTGCTCTTTTGATTCCTCTTTTATTTCCTGACGAGTCATTTTTAATTTTTTATAATAACTAAATTGCTGCCAAAAAATATCAAAAAGAACTATAGGCATTAAGCCTAGTATAACTAAAAAACAACAAGTAGCTATTATATTAAAACCATTTAGTAACGCAGATAAATAATTTTGATAAATTAAAAATAATATTTTAGAAAAAGAAAACCATAAATACCAAAAAGATATAATGCTAACTAAAATAATTTTTAATATAATCTTATAAAATTCTATAAATATTTGAAAAGAAAATATGTTTTTTAAGCCATTAAATGGATTTAATTTTATAAAATCAAATTTTAATAATCTGAAATTAAATTTAATCCCACTAAATACAATCGGAGGTATAATAATAACTATAAGTAAAGAAATGAAAAATGGAAATAGAGCAAAGAACATATTTTTTAATAATATTAATATTTCTAATAAGTTATTATTATTTAATAAGATATTTCTATTAAAATAAAAACTCTTTAAAATAATTTTACTTAAATTCAAAACAATATCATCTTTACACCACCATATATTTATACATCCAACTGATATAATTAAAAAAGAATTTAATTCTCTAGAATATTTTGTTTTTCCTTTTTTTTGAAATTTCTTAATATGATGTTCGGTGGGATTTTCTGTTTTGTCTTCATTTGTACTATGATTCATTTTTTAATATTTTAACCTATTTAAATATATAAAAATTTTATTAAACCTCTGTATGAAAAAAAAACAAGTAAATTTTATTAAAAATATCAGATAATTATACAAATAACACTTCATTAAATTTATTAAATAAATTAAATATATATATTGTATATATAAATTGTATAAGCAAAAAAATATTTTTTTATATGAAATAAAAATTATTGTATAATATATTCATTTTTCATAATAAAAATATTATTTTGAGAACTAAATCAATGCTTACTAGTCAATATTTATTATTCACTTTAAAAGATACACCATATGATGCAAAAATTATTAGTCATCAATTAATGTTAAGAAGCGGAATGATTCGAAAAACATCTTCAGGTGTATACATATGGTTACCGACAGGAATTAGGGTACTAAATAAAATTAAAAAAATTATTAAAAAAGAAATGAAAAAAATTAATGCATTAGAAATATCAATGCCGATTATGCAATCTAAAAATTTATGGGAAAATAGTGGAAGATTAAATTTATTTGGAGAAGAATTATTAAAATTCTCTGATCGTCATAAAAATCAATTCATTTTAGGACCTACTAATGAAGAAATGATCACATATTTTATCGGTTCTGAAATTAATTCATATAAAGAACTTCCATTAATTATATATCAGATACAAAATAAATTTAGAGATGAAATACGACCACGTTTTGGAATCATTAGAACACGTGAATTTAACATGAAAGATGCGTATTCTTTTCATTGTGATCAGTCTTGTTTAGAAAATACTTATAATAAATTTTATATCGCTTATATAAATATTTTTAAAAAAATGAATTTAGATTTTTGTGTCGTCAAAGCTGATTCTGGTTCTATGGGAGGAAATATCTCTCATGAATTTCAAGCATTTTCTAAAAATGGAGAAGATGAAATAGTATTTTCTAAAAATAAATCATATTCTTCTAATATAAATATGGCTCAATCTTTAGATACCATTAATTTTTTCAAAAATCCTAATCAATATCAAGTTGATATAAAAAATATTAAAAATAAAAAATCTATAATTTTTTCTAAAAAAATTAATATTCCATTAAAAAATCAAATAAAAACAGTTTTAATTCGTATACAAAATCAGAATATTCAATCAATTATTGCATTATTAATACGAGGTGATCATGAATTAAATTTATTTAAAATAGAAAAAATTCATACATCAGATAAACCAATTATTTTACTTGATGAAAAAGAAATTTTTTTATTAACAGGATTGAAAAAAAAATTTTTAGGACCATTAGGTTTAAAATTTCCTATTATTGCTGATATTTCTGTTTGTAAAATGAAAAATTTTACTATTGGTGCAAATAATAATAATTATTTTTTTGTTAATGTCAATTGGCATATTGATTTACCTATGCCTACAATTAAAGATATAAGAAAAGTAACAGAAGATGATTTAAGTCCTGATGGTTCAGGATATTTAAACATTAAAAAAAGTATTGAAATTGGACATATATTTCAAATTGGTCAAAAATATTCTAAAAAAATACAATCATTTGTGACAACAAAAAATAGCAAAAAAATAAATACTTATATGGGATGTTATGGCATTGGAATTAATCGTATTACAGCAGCAATTATTGAACAAAATCATGATAATCATGGTATTATTTGGCCTAGTATTATTGCGCCTTTTGAAGTTGTAATTTTACCCATAAATATGCATCAATCTAATAAAATTCAAGAAATATCACATATTTTATATCAAGATTTTAAAAAAATAGGAATAGATATTATATTAGATGATCGAAATATACGACCAGGTGTTATGTTTCATGATATGGATTTGATTGGTATTCCACACCGAATTATCATTAGTGAAAATTTAATTAAAAACAATAATGTAGAATATTCTGAAAGAAAACATAAAAAAAATATTTTAATAAATCTGAAAGATATAATTAACTATATTTATCAAAAAATAATGCAATCATAAAAAATATATTAAATTAATTAAGATATTTTAAAGAAAATGATTTTTATGATAATCTAATTTGACTTTTTCATAACCTGGAATTAATTTTAGCTGATTTAAAAAACTATCAGTTATTTTTATTAACCATTTTTTGTTTAATTTTATATTTAAAAATGTTTGTTTTGTATTATAAAAAATAAATACAGGAACATTACCTCTATTTTGTTGATCTAAAAATATATACAACTTTTGTAAAGAAAGATCATCTATTTTTTTTGGATTTAATATAATTGTTAGTTTATGTATATTAATTTCTCTAATGTCATCTAAGCTCATAATATTATAAGCTGTCATTTTAAAATTTTTATATATTAAATTGACGTTTAACATACCTTTGACAAATAAAATATTATTTAACTTTAAAAGATATTCGCGTGAATTTAATAAATTTGAAAAAATGACTACTTCTAAACGACTAGTATTATCATCTAATATAATAATAGCGACACGATTTTTGTTCTTAGTAATCTTAATATTAATAGAAACAATTATTCCAACAACTAAAATCATTTTATTTTTATCAATAAATTGTAATTTAGATAATGTTAAATTATTAATATAGTTTTTTAATTCTTTGAGATATTGATGGATAGGATGTCCTGTGAGATATAAACCTAATACTTGATATTCATTTTTTAAATTATTTTTTTTAGAATCATGAATATTTATACAATTATTTTTTTGTACTTGATCTAATTCATTTTTAAATAAGCCAAATAAACTGTCTTGCTTAAAAGACTTTATTTTTAAAGATTCTTTTGATGCCTTAATAGCATCATCAATTGATTTTAATAAATAATTACGATTTTTGTTTAAGCAATCATAACTTCCAGACATGATTAATTTTTCTAAAACACGACGTGAGATTTTATTAGCACCCATACGTATACAAAAATCAAAAAAATCATGAAAAAAACCATTTTTTTTGCGTTCTCGAACAATATCACATGCTGAGTTTTTTCCTATACCCTTAATAGCACCAAAACCGTATACTATATGACCGTCATTATTAACATAAAATTCATAATTGCTTACATTGATATTTGGCGGTAAAATCTTTAATTGCATGCTCAAAGATTCATTAACTAGAACAATAATTTTTTCTGTATTATCCATATCTGATGTCATAGCAGCTGCCATAAATTCAGCAGGATAATGTGTTTTTAACCATAAAGTTTGATATGATACTAAAGCATAAGCCACAGAATGAGATTTATTAAATCCATATCCTGCAAATTTTTCTAATATATCAAAAATTTTTCTTGAAAATTTTTTGCTAATACCATTTTTATAAGACCCTTCTTCAAAAATTACTCTTTGTTTTGACATATCTTTCAAATTTTTTTTACTCATTGCTCGTCTTAAAATATCTGCACTACCTAATGTATAACCAGCTAATACTTGAGCTATTTGCATGACTTGTTCTTGGTATAATATAATACCATACGTTGATTCTAAAATAGGCTTCAATAATTTATGTTGCCATTTTTCATCAGGATATGAAATTTTTTCACGACCATGTTTTCGATTAATGAAATTATCAACCATACCAGATTGTAAAGGTCCGGGTCTAAAAAGAGCAACTAATGCAATGATATCTTCAAAACAATCAGGTTGTAATCTTTTAATTAAATCTTTCATTCCATCAGATTCTAATTGAAATATACCAGTTGTTTCAGATTTTTTTAATAAATCGAAGCATTTATTGTCGTTAAGAGGAATAGAATCAATATTGATGATTGATTGTTTATTTGAATTTAATTTAATATTAATCATTTGAACAGTATGATTAATAATAGTTAATGTACGTAAACCTAAAAAATCAAATTTAACTAATCCTATATGTTCTATATCATTTTTATCAAATTGAGTAACTGGATTATTACCTTTTTCATCGCAATATAAAGGACAAAAATCAGTAATTTTAGTAGGCGAGATTACTACTCCTCCTGCATGTTTACCAACATTTCTATTTATACCTTCTAATTTTTTAGAAGAATCAATTAAATATTTTACATCTTCATTATTTTTATAAAGATTAGATAATTCAGATCCCTGAGAAAAAACTTCATTTAAAGTAATTCCTGGATCTAAAGGTATTAATTTAGATAATTTATTAATAAATCCATATGGATAACCTAACACTCGACCTACATCTCGAATAACAGCTTTAGCAGTTAATGTACCAAAAGTAATTATTTGTGCTACTGCACTTCTACCATATATTTCTGAAACATGATCAATCACTTTATCACGTTTTTCCATACAAAAATCAATATCAAAATCAGGCAATGAAATTCGTTCTGGATTTAAAAATCTTTCAAATAAAAGATCAAAAGATAGTGGATCCACTTCAGTAATATTTAATACATAAGCCACAAGAGAACCTGCACCAGAACCTCGTCCTGGACCTACTGGTATATTATTATCTTTTGCCCATTTTACGAATTCCATAACAATTAAAAAATAACTTGGAAAACCCATCTTATTAATGACATTTAATTCCATATCTAAACGTTTTTTATATTGAATATAAATATCTTTATATTGTATATTTTTTTTATCATTTACAATACTTAAACGTTTCTTAAGGCCTTCATATGATTTTTTTACTAAATAATTTTCAACACTTATATTACCAGTAAAAAATTTGGGTAAAAAATATTTTCCAGAATATATAAAAACATTACAGCGTTTTGCAATTTCTACACTATTGATTAATGCTTCTGGCACATCTAAAAAAAGATCACACATCTCTTGTGGAGTTTTTAAAAACTGTTCATTACTATAATGATTCTGAATTTTTGAGCATTGCAATGTTTCGCCTTCATTAATTGCAATTCTAATTTTATGAATGTTAAAATCTTCTTTATTTAAAAAACATACATTATTAGTAGCAACAACAGGAATACCTGTCGATAAAGATAAATCTACTGCTAAATTTAAATAATTTTCTTCATTATCTCTATTAGTTCGTAACAATTCCAAATAATAAGAATCAGGAAAATATTTTTGGTAAAAAGAGATGCAATGAGATATTAATGTTAATTTCCCATATATTAATATTTTTCCAATTTCACCTTGACAACCTCCAGAAAGTAATATTAATCCTTTATGCAATTCTGATAACCATTTTTTTTCAATAGTTACATGACTATTGTTAATATATCCTTTTTGATATGCCCGAGAAATTAATAAAATTAAATTTTTATATCCTTCTTGAGTTGATGCTAATATAGTCAATGTTGTTAATTCATTATTGATTAAATTAGAAATAAATTTTACTGTCGCACCTATAATAGGCTTAATACCTAATTTATGAGCTGTTTTATAAAATTTAATTACACCATATAAATTATTATAATCAGTTATTGCAATAGATGCCATGTTTAAATCTGATGCTTTTATAATTAAATCTTCAGGTTTTGATAATCCATCAATAATAGAGTAATCACTATGTACATTTAAGTGAACAAATTTTGGTTCATTCATATATCATCCGAAATTTTGACATTACTATATTTTTTTTGCAAAAATAATTTTAGATTTACAAATTATATTTTTATTAACTGTAGCTTTATTTTTAAAAATAAACATATTCCTTTTAGATTGCAAAAAAGTTATTTCTATAATTATTTGATCTCCAGGAATAACTATATTTTTAAAACGGGCATTATCTATTCCGACAAAATAATATAATTTATTAATATTTAATTGACCTGTACTTTTATATATTAATATACTTGATGCTTGAGCCATTGCCTCAATAATAAGCACACCAGGGAAAATTGGTTCTTTTATAAAATGACCTTGAAAATATGGTTCATTAATAGTGCAATTTTTAATTGCTTTTAAGTATTTAAAATTTTCCAAATGCACAATCCGATCAATAAGTAAAAAAGGATAACGATGAGGTAAAATTTCAAAAATTTTATTAATATTTAAAATATCATATTTCCTATTCAAATATATTAACCTATTTAAAATTGATTTATTAAAAAATATTGTGTTATTAAAAATTATTATTAAATGATCTTTAATAACATCATTTAAAGATTACGTTTATTTTAAATATTACCAATTTCGCCCAAAATGAAACTGAAATGGTTCTAACTCATAATTATTATCCTGTTGCATAGGAATAGAATAAGAAAAAAATAATGGACCAATTGGAGACAACCATTGTAATGATGCGCCAATTGATGAATGAATATTATTTAATATATTGTTTTCTAAAGAAAACATATCAATTTTTTTATCATTATATAACGATATATCCCAAATATTACCAACATCTAAAAATAAAGAAGTACGAAAATAGTTAGAATATTGATGATCTATAAATGGAATAGGAGTAATAATTTCTAGATTAGTGGTGAAAGTTGCATTACCTCCAATAGAATCAATAGATTCACATTTATTATTATTAATATGTCCAATACAATTTTTTAAATTAGCAATATTATGAATTTTTTTAGGGCCTATAGTATTTATACGAAATCCTCGAATATTATTTTCACTATTAGCATAAAAATTTTCATAAAAAGGCAATTTTTCTTTATTTAAAATATTACCTATTCCAAAATGAACATGACTAAAAAAAATAAAGTCTTTGTTCATATTCAGCTGGAAATAATGCTTGCTATCTAATATAAATTTGTAAAAATTATTGTCAGATCCTGGAATTGTATTTTTTCCACTCATATATATTTGATTTCCAGAAATAGGAAAGTAAAAATATTCTAAAGCAGAATGTATCCAAGAATAATTTAAAGTAAAATTATTTACTATTTTATCTTTTAAAAAATTCGAATCTATTGATTGAGATTTAATATTATAAGTATCTATAGTTTTTTCTTGATTATTTATTTCGTTATGAGTATAACCCAAACCAATATTTATGTTATTAAAATTATTAATCATGATGCCTAAACTGCTTTCTAATCCATAAGTTTTTTTTACAAGATAGGAAAAATTATTAAAATTATATTTAAAATCATTATAAAAAAATCTAGTATTTAAATCTTTAATATTTGATATAAAATAAGGATAAATTATTGATATATCTGCATATTTTTGATTATTATTTTTTATAATACTAGCTTTAAAAGAATTTCCAGAACCAAATAAATTATCTTGAGATAAAGAGGTATTAAAACTAATTCCATTATCCATTCCATAGCCTAATCCAAAATTTATAGAACCAGTTGGCTGTTCTTGAACTTTATAAAAAATATCTATTTGATTAGAACCTAAAGAATGTATTTTTTTTATAATTTCGATATTCTTAAAATATTTTGTTTTTTGTAATGATTTTTTCCCTAATTCAATTAAATTTGTATTAATATATTTTCCTTCCATTTGTTTAATTTCACGACGTAATACTTTATCTTGAGTAATTTTATTTCCGATAAAATGAATTCTATGTACAAAAAAACGTTTTTTTATATTAATAAGAAAATTTAATACTATTGTTTTTGTTTGATGATTAATTTTTGGAGTTACTCTAACAAAAGCATCAATATATCCATTTTCAGATAATAATTTTGTTATATCATCAATAATACTATTAATTTTTTCTTGATTATATAACTCATTAGCATGAATTTTAATTAATTTTTTAATGAATCCTTGATATGGAGAAAAATTTCCATTAATAAATATTTTTGAAATACGATATTTTTCACCTTCAGAAATATTAATGGTAATATCAACTTGATTTTTATCTTTAATAAAGTTTATTTTTTTATCATTGATATGGAAAGAAACATAACCATGATTAAAATAAAAATTATTTAACATTTGTACATCTTGATTTAATTGTTTAGGAGAATAGAAACATGTTTTAAAAAAGTTACACCAAATAGAATAATTTTTTGACTTAAATAATGAAATGATTTTTTCTTGAGAAAAATGTTTTGCTCCAACTATTTTAATACTATTAATTTTTTTTGTAACACCTTCATTAAAAAGTATTTTTAAATTTACAGTATTATCTTGAGACAATTGTTTAAATATTTGTATATTCGATTGAAATCTTCCAAGATCATAATAAAAATCTTCTATTGTTTTAACGAATATATTAATAAAAATTGGATCAAACATACTTCCTTTTTGAATGTTTAATTTTTTTAAATATGAATTAAGAATAGAACTTTTAATAATATTATTTCCTGTAACAATAACATTAGAAATTATTGGTTTTTCTTTTACATAAAAGATAATATTTTTTTTTGAATATACTACTTTAATATCTTTAAATTTTTCAGTTGCAAATAAAGACTTAATACTCTTTTGTATATCATATTCAGAAATGACTTTTCCTATGTCCCACATAATACTTTTTGATACTTCAGTTTGCGAAACATGTTGCAATCCCTTAAATTGAATATTATTTATGACACCAATATTTTTTGCATGACTTGAGATACTAAATAATACTAAAAAAGTTATAAAAAATTTTTTAATAAACATTGTTATTATAATTTTTCCTACAATAAAGTGTTGTGCGAATTTTTCAAAATACATGTGTAATAAAAAGAATTAAATAAAAATTTTATTCAAAAAAAAACAATATGTTTTAATATATTTTAAACAACTTTTGTTTTTTCTAAAAACATATTTAAAAAAAATATATTTTGAAATAAATTTATGATTTATTAATTAAATATTTAATAAATAACATAAAATATATAACGATTTCTTAATTTTAAAATCCTCCAAAACGGCGTTCGCGAGATATAAAAAAATCAATAGCATCCTGAAAAACGTACTGATTAAAATCAGGCCATAAAATATCAGTAAAATATAATTCAGAGTAAGCTATTTGCCATAATAAAAAATTACTAATTCTTTTTTCTCCACCTGTTCTAATCACTAAATCTACTGGAAGTAATTGATGAGTAGATAAACATTTAGAAAAAGTATCTTCTGTAACGTCATTAACATTCAAAATACCTTTTTGTACTTTATTAATAATTTTTTTTACACTTTGAATAATATCCCATCTTCCACCATAGTTTGCAGCTATATTTAAAATTAAACCATTATTATTTAAAGTTAATTTTTCTGCTTGATGAATGTTATTTTGTAGCTCTTTATTAAATAATGTTATATCACCCATTACTTTAAATTTAATATTATATTTTTTAAAATTATTCATTTCATTTTCTAACATAAAAGAAAATAGTTTCATTAAATATTGAATTTCAAATATTGGACGATTCCAATTTTCACTACTAAAAGCATATACAGTTAATATTTCTAAATTTTTTAAGATAGAAAATCTTACAGCTTTTTTTAAAGCTTTAAAACCTTCTTGATGACCTATAATACGCATTTTACCTTTTTTTTCTGCCCATCTTCGATTACCATCCATAATAATTGCTATATGACGAGGATAGCATTTTTGAGTTTGTTTATGTTTTGTTAAGAAAGATTTATATCGCATAGCATGTACACATTTTTCTAAAAAAGAATTTTATTAAGATACTTTGTGATTAAAAAAAACATTTTAATCATATTTTATTAAAAATATATACTTTATTTTTTGCTAATATTCTTGATTTTTTATCAATTTCTAAGACATCTTCAATACAATTAGGCTGTGAAAAACAAGCAGATGTTAATGTTTCAATATTAACTTGATAAATTTGATTAAAAGAAATTTGAGAATTAAGAAAGGCTGCTACAGCAATTTCATTAGCAGCATTTAAAACAATCATAGCAGCTTGGCCATCAAAAAAAGCATCAATTGCTAATTTTAAACATGGAAATTGAGAAAAATTAGGTTCAAAAAACGACAATTTTTGAATATTAGAAAGATTTAAGAATTTAATTTTTGTATTTATACGATTAGGCCAAGACATTGCATAAGCAATAGAAATTCGAATATCAGGCACTGATAATTGTGCCAATAATGAACCATCACAATATTGTACCATAGAATGAACAATAGATTCAGGATGAATTATAATTTTAATTTCTGATGCTGCGGCATTAAATAACCATCTTGCTTCAACATATTCTAAACCTTTATTCATCATTGTTGCTGAATCTACAGAAATTTTTTTTCCCATAGACCAATTAGGATGAGAACATGCTTGATTTGGAGTAACATGAGATAAATCTGATTCAGAATAATTATAAAAAGGACCTCCTGATCCAGTTAAAATAATATGATCAATACCATTTTTCTTTAAATTAGAAAAACCTATTTTTTTTTGAATTTTTAAAGGTAAAACTTGAAAAATAGCACTATGCTCACTATCAATTGGTAAAATTTTAGCTCTACTAGAAGCAAGTGCTTTCATAAATAAATTACCACACGTAATTAAAGATTCTTTACTAGCTAATAATATTGTTTTACCAGCATGTATAGCAGATAATATTGGTAACAAAGCCGCCATTCCAACAATTGCAGCTATTACTTGATCTGTTTCTTTCAAAGAAGCTAAATAGCAAATATCTTTTTCACCAGAAAGAACTTGAGTTTTTATTTTTTTACTTTTGAGTTTTTTTCTTAATATATTCGCAGATTTTTCATCTTGCATTGCTACCCAATCTGGTGAAAATAACTCGCATTGTTTTAGCATAATCGTAACATTTTTATTCGCGACTAAAGCAATTACTTTAAAAAAATTTGGATTTTTTTGAACAATAGATAACGTATTGATACCAATAGAACCAGTTGATCCTAAAATGGTTATTTTTTTCATAAATTTTCTTAATTATAAACATTTATATGTTTTTATATACATCGATTAAAATATACATAACTTAAACAATTTAAATTTGCATTAATTCCATTTCTTTTTTTAACAAAATAGAATCTATTTTTTTAACATATTCATTTGTCATTTTTTGAATATTAATTTGAGCAATATGTTCATCATCTTTACTAATTATCTTATTTTTAAGATGTTTTTTAATAATATCGTTTGAATCTCTACGAATATTACGAATACTAATACGACTATTTTCAGCATCACTACGAATAACTTTAACTAATTTTTTTCTTCTTTCTTCTGTTAATGCCGGTATTAATATTAATATATCTTTACCATGTACAATTGGATTTAAATCTAAATTCGAATTTAAAATAGCTTTTTTAATTAATGACGTAATAGAACTATCAAAAATATTAATTTTAAGAGTATTAGAATTTTCAACAGTGATATTAGACAATTGACATAAAGAAGTTTTAGCACCAAAATATTCAATATAAATATTATTTAATAATTTAGGTGATGCTCGACCAGTTTTAATATTGTTAATATTATTTTTAAATGTTTCAATACATCCTGTCATTCTTTCACGAGTTGTTATATTAATTTGATTAATCACATGATTACCTATAAAAATATTTTTGAATTTATTAAAAGATAATTTATATAATAAATATTATTATTTTAAGTATGTTTAATTATAAATTTAACCTCTAATCATTGTACCTTCATAATTATTATTATTAGTAATAATACGATATAAAGATCCAGGTTTTTTTATATTAAATACTACAATTGGTAAATGATGATCTCTTGCCAGTACAAAAGCAGATAAATCCATTACTTTTAATTCTTTTTTAAGAACATCTTTATAAGTTAATTCTTTATATAAAACAGCATCAGTATATTTTTTTGGGTCTTTAGAATATACTCCGTCTACCTTAGTTCCTTTAAAAACAATATCAGATTTAGTTTCAATAGCACGTACACAAGCTGCAGAATCAGTTGTAAAAAAAGGATTACCTATACCTGCAGCAAAAATAAGAACAAAATTATTAGATAATAAATGAATTGCTCGCTCATAATTATATATTTCACAAATACCATTCAGTGGTATCGCAGACATTAAACAAGTATTAATAGATGAAATAGAATTAATCATATCTCTCATTGCTAAACTATTAATTACTGTTGATAATATACCAATATGATCAGAAACTACTCGATTTAAACCTAATGTAGATAAATGTGTTCCACGGAACAAATTACCACTACCAATTACTAAACTTACTTGAATACCAATATCTACTATAGACTTAATTTCTTTTGCTATTCTTTTTAAAGCATGTATATCAATTCCAAATTTATTCACTCCTTGTAAAACTTCTCCACTAATCTTTAATAAAATACGTCGATATAACAATTGCTTATGTGTGAACATATTTCAACCTAAATATATTTTTTTATTAATGTATTTTAAATTTATTTTTATTTAGAAATATTTTCACCTAATTCAAATCTATAAAATGATATAATCTGTGCATTATTTTCATTTAATACGTCACCTACTGTTTTTTTAGGATTTAAAATAAAATTTTGACCTACTAAAGAAATATTATTAATAAATTTATTCATTCTTCCTTCTATAATTGTTTTTAACACATTCGATGGTTTTTTAAAATTTTTAACTAATTCCGATTGAATTTTATATTCACGATTCCATACTGTACTAGGGATATTTTTTGGATATAAATATTCTGGCTTACTTGCAGCTATATGCATAGCAATATTTTTTAATATTGTTTTTGTTAATCCAACAGCACTGACTAATACACCAATTCTAATACCATGTACATACGAATAAATACTTTCTCCTTCTATCCAACAAAAACGTCGAATATTAATATTTTCACCTACTTTTAAAATTAAATCTGTTCTTTGTATTTCAAATATATTTTTAATTTGATCAATGTTTTGTATTTTGTTTTTTAGTGATTGTGATATAATTTTTTGTCCTAAATTAACAAATAAATTATCTTTAGAAACAAAATCTGTTTCACAATTTAATTCTAACATCACACCAAAATTATTTTGAATACCTGAAAAAATTACTCCTTGATTAGTAATTTTTTTATTTTTTTTTTCAGCGCTTAATTTTCCTGATTTTCTTAAATTATCAATAGCTGATTCTATATTTCCATTTTCTTCTATTAATGCTCGCTTACATTCTAAAAAACTTATTCCTGTACGAGATCTAAGATTCTTAATAAGATCTGCGGTAATGCTATTACTGATCATGTATAATATTCCTATTTGAAAATTTTTATTTGAATAAATTAATATGTATTATGATGTATTATGACGTATTATGCGTATGAAAAAGATTTATATATCATTTTTTAAATCAATTAATGTGTCATTATGATTTATTTTAGAAAAAATTAGTGATACAAATTTTAAATACAAAGTTACCGATCTAATAGCATCATCATTACCAGGTATAATATAATCTACTCCATCAGGATTAGAATTAGTATCAACTATGGCAAATACAGGAATACCTAAATTATTTGCTTCTTTAATAGCAATATTTTCATGTGCAGCATCAATTACAAATAAACAATCAGGCAATCCTCCCATATTTTTAATACCTCCTAAACTGTTTTCTAACTTATATAATTCTCTTGATCTTATTAAAGCTTCTTTTTTAGTTAATTTAGAAAAAGTACCATCTTTTGATTCTATTTCTAAATCTTTCAAACGTTTTATAGATTGACGAACAGTTTTCCAATTTGTTAACATGCCACCTAGCCAACGATGATTGACATAAAATTGTTCGCAATTAATAGCAGTTTCTTTTATTCCTTTACTAGCAGCTCGTTTAGTACCTACGAATAATATTCTTCCTTTTCTTAAATATATTTTTTTTAATTCATTCAGAGCTAAATTAAACATTGGAAGAGTTTTTTCTAAATTAATAATATGAACTTTATTACGTACGCCAAAAATAAACGGTTTCATTTTTGGATTCCAATAACGTGTTTGATGACCAAAATGAACGCCAGCTTTAAGCATATCACGCATTGATATCATTTCCATAACTACTCCTGATTATATAAAATATTAAATAATTTATTAAGTAATATATTAAAAAAAAGCAAATATCAATATATTAATATTATCTTCTCTTTTTTTTTAAAATATAAAATATGTTTATATCATATTTTTTTATAAAAATTTATTGATATATTTTAAATTAAATCAAAAAAAAAAAATAGATTTTATATGTATAATTTAAATATATCTTAAATTTTAAAAATTGATATAAAAAACGGCGAAATATTATGAGTTGTATAATTAAAACAGAATTAGAAATAAAAAAAATGCGAATCTCTGGACAACTTGCAGCTGAAGTATTAGAAATGATAGAAAAATACGTTCAACCAGATATGAATACTGAAGATCTCAATATAATTTGTCATGATTATATTGTAAACAAAAAAAAAGCAATTCCAGCATGTTTAGGTTATCATGGCTTCCCAAAATCTATCTGTGTTTCTATTAATGATGTAGTATGTCATGGTATTCCTAATAAACAACAAATATTTAAAGAAGGAGATATAGTTAATATTGATATCGCAGTTATTAAAAATCAATATTATGGTGATGTTTCAAAAATGTTTTTTGTAGGTCAAGTAAATACTTTATCAAAACGTTTATGTCAAGTAGCTCAAGAAAGTCTGTATTTATCTTTAAAATTAATTCGACCAGGTATACCATTATACAAAATTGGAAAAATAATTGAAAAATATGTTAACAAAAATAATTTTTCTGTTGTACAAGAATATTGTGGTCATGGAATTGGTCGAAATTTTCATGAAGAACCTCATGTATTACATTATTATAATAAAGAAAACAGTATTATTTTAGAAAAAGGAATGATTTTTACTATTGAACCTATGATTAATTCTGGAGCTCGACAAGTAAGATGTATGCCAGATGGTTGGACTATAAAAACTAAAGATCATTCGCTATCAGCACAATATGAACATACTGTATTAGTAACAGATTATGGTTGCGATATTTTAACATGGCAAAAAGATGAAAAAATTTCTCCAAAACTAATTAATAAAAAGTAAATTTTTAATAAAAAATATTTAATTTTTCAAAAAAAATAAGTTTAAAAAAAATAGGTTTATATGAATAATGAGAAAACTAAAACAAGTAGTTGAAAAAGTATATAAAAATAAAAATAAAATTAATTTCAATGATCTTGATCATGATGTTATAAAAAGTATCTTTGAAATTATTACATTATTAAATTCTGGTTCTATTAGAATTGCAGAAAAAAAAGACAATATTTGGATTACACATGAATGGTTAAAAAAAGCAGTTTTACTATATATGTATATCAAACAAAATAGAATTATTAAAGGTAATCATACTAATTATTATGATAAAATTCCATTAAAATATGAACAATATAATGAAGATCAGTTTCAAAAAGAACAAATTAGAATAGTACCCCCAGCCACAATCAGATACGGTGCATTTATAAATTATAAAACAGTTATCATGCCTTCTTATATTAATATAGGATCATATATTGATACAGGTAGTATGATAGATACTTGGGCTACTATAGGATCATGTGCTCAAATTGGAAAAAATGTGCATATATCTGGTGGTGTAGGTATAGGAGGTGTATTAGAACCATTACAAAATAACCCTACGATTATTGAAGATAATTGTTTCATTGGAGCTCGTTCTGAAATTGTAGAAGGAGTAATCATAGAAACAGGATCGGTTATTTCTATGGGTGTTTTTATTGGACAAAGTACTAAAATTTATGATAGAGAAAATGACAAAATTTTTTATGGAAAAGTACCAGCCAATTCTGTAGTTGTATCTGGAAGTTTACCATCAAAAAATAAAAAATATAATCTTTACGCTGCTATTATTGTAAAAAAAGTAGATTCAAAAACATTAAAAAAAACAGAAATTAATCAATTACTTAGACATGTTACTTAAAAAAAACCGCCCGTATTTTGCGGGCGGTTGTAACAATTATTTCTCACTGACTAAATATATAGTATTATTGCCTCGTTTAACCATAAAAACTAATATTTTAGGTTTTGCATCTAAAATAATTTTTAACTCATCTAAATTACTAATTAAATTTTGATTAATTCCAACAATTATATCATTTTTTTTAAAACCAATTTTTGATGCTGTAGTATTTAATTTCACATTCTTTACTTTAACAACTTGTCTTCCATTAGTTGTAACATTATTTAATTCTATACCTTCTATTCCCAGATAAACAGTTTCTGAATTTAAATTATTTCTAGTTGACTGTTTTAATTCAACAACAATATTTTTAATATTTCCTTCTCTAAATATTCCTAATTCCATTTTTGTTTTTACCGGTAATGCTCCAATCTCAGCACGTAATGCAGCAAAACTAGGAATAGGTTTTTTATTTAAAGAAATAATAATATCTCCGGCTTTAATACCTGATTCAAATGCAGAAGAATTCGGCACCACTTGACTTACAAATGCACCTTTTTGTACATTAATTTTCATAATTTTTGCTAAATTTGAATTAAGTTCCATACCTATTATACCTAATTCTCCTCGTCTAACTTGTCCAAATTGGACTATTTGTTCAGCTAAACTCTTCACCATATTTCCTGGAATAGCAAAGCCTATTCCAATATTTCCACCATCGGGAGCTAAAATAGCAGTATTAATACCTATTAATTCACCATTTAAATTTACTAAAGCTCCACCAGAATTACCTCGATTAATTGCTGCATCAGTTTGAATAAAGTTTTCATAATGCTCAATATTTAATCCACTTCGTCCTAAAGCAGAAATAATACCAGAAGTAACTGTTTCTCCTAATCCATATGGATTGCCAATAGCTACAGTATAATCTCCTACTCTTAATAAATTAGAATCAGCAATTTTTATAGCACTTAAATTATTAGCATGCTTTAATTGTATTAAAGCTATATCAGAACGTGAATCCTTACCAATAATATGAGCGTCATAACGACGTCCATCACTTAATTGAACCTGAATTTTATTTGCATGTTCAACAACATGATGATTTGTAACAGCATATCCCTTTTCAGCATTAATAATAACACCTGAACCTAATGCTTGAAATTTTTCATGAGTATTATGAGAATTAGGATTTAATTGACAAAAAGGAGAATTATAAAATGGTGAATTCTCTTGACAAAAAGGAGAGTTATCACCAAAAAACGGTTGAAATGGATGAGGTATACGTGTAGTACGTACTATTGTGCTACCTTCAACATTAATGCTAATAACTGACGGCATTACTTTTTCTAACATTGGAGCTAAACTAGGGCATGCTGAGTTAGAAATAATGTTACTTTGCTCTTTATTAGCACCAACATTCCCCCAAGACATGCCTAAACTAAATAATACAGTTAAAATTAAAGTTGTTTTTCTTAATATTATAACGAATTTTTTCATTATTTCTTTCTCATAATTACAATCTAAACTACAAATAACAATATTATTATAAATGACATTATGTCATGAGATAAATTTTTATTATACACTTCATCACCATTGAACTCCATTACTCTTAAATATCTATTTTAAAATATTTACAACATAAAAATTTATACTAATAATAAAATATAAAAATTTACAAAAAATTCTCATAAAAAATAACATAAATTATATGATTTAGCATTAAAATAAAAAATATAGCTAGGAAAATTAAAATGTATTATTTATCAATATAAATAAAAATTGTTTTATTCTTAAAATAATAAATTTATAGTATCGAAAATTAATTTAATGAATAATAAATAGTATAATCAAAAAAAATATTAAAATTACTATTGCCGTCAAAAGAAAAATTTTTTAATCATATTTTTTCTAAAATATAACACTTATTATAATTTAGTGATCTTATGATGTATTTTTAAAATTTTTAAATAAACACATTTAAAACTTATAAAATCATTCATATTAGCCTCAGAAAATATAAATTCGTGTTAAAAAATTATTTATTCTATTTATCTAGTTATTCAAACACATAACATATTTATTAAAACAAATATAATGTAAATATAAAAAACATGATTTCAAATAAATAGTTTATTATTAGTACTAATAATGTTATTAATACTTAAAATTCAAGTGATATAAATTATATTTAATACATTCTATTAATTAATAATATCTGATATTATTATAATAATAAAAAAATATTAATTTATGTACTTTTTTAATGTTTTAAAAAAATATTTTATACATTTATAAATCTAATTAATGCTACTTTTATCTAAGTAAACTACAGGATAAACTGATAAATAGCGAACTAGGAAATGCAACCTAATAAATTAGTATCCTGGAGGAAAAGATGGAAATGTTATCAGGAGCCGAAATGGTTATTCGATCATTAATTGATCAGGGAATACAGCATATATTTGGTTATCCTGGTGGTGCTGTACTAGATATCTATGATGCTATAAAAACTATTGGTGGAATCGAGCATATTCTAGTTAGACATGAGCAAGCAGCTACTCATATGGCTGATGGTTATTCTCGTGCTACTGGAAAAATAGGTGTAGTTTTAGTAACTTCAGGTCCAGGTGCAACTAATGCAATTACTGGAATCGCTACTGCATATATGGATTCTATCCCCATGGTAGTCATATCAGGTCAAGTAGCTTCTTCATTAATTGGATACGATGCTTTTCAAGAATGTGATATGATTGGTATTTCTCGTCCAATAGTCAAACATAGTTTTTTAGTAAAAAAAACTGATGATATACCAATAATTTTTAAGAAAGCTTTCTGGTTAGCATCAAGTGGTCGTCCAGGACCTGTAGTCATTGATTTACCAAAAGATATTTTAAAAAAAAGAAGTAATTTTCATTATCAATGGCCAGAAAATATTTACATACGTTCTTATAATCCAACAAATAAAGGCCACATTGGACAAATCAGAAAAGCACTAGATACATTTTTAAAAGCTAAAAAACCTGTAATTTATGCAGGCGGTGGAATTATTAGTTCTGACAGTAATAAAGAATTAAAAGAATTTGCAGAAAAAACGAACTGTCCTGTCACTACATCTTTAATGGGATTAGGTGCTTTTCCAGGTAGTCATAATCAAAGTATTTCTATGTTAGGAATGCATGGTACTTATGAAGCTAATATGGCTATACATCATGCCGATGTCATTTTTGCCATTGGTGTTAGATTTGATGATCGTACAACAAATAATTTAAATAAATACTGCCCTAATGCCATTATTTTACATATTGATATTGATCCTACTTCAATTTCTAAAACTGTTACAGCAAATATTCCTATTGTTGGAGATGCAAAATATGTCTTAAAAAAAATGTTAAAGCTGCTTGAAAAAGAAAAAACAATCGCATCTTTAGAATCTTGGTGGAGCACAATTAAAAAATGGAAAAAAGTTAATAGTTTAAAATATCAAAAAGATAACAAAAAAATCAAACCACAAACAGTTATTGAAACATTATTTGAATTAACTAAAGGAAATTCTTATATCACTTCAGATGTTGGTCAACATCAAATGTTCACAGCATTATATTATTCATTTAATAAACCTAGACATTGGATTAATTCAGGTGGATTAGGTACCATGGGTTTTGGATTACCTGCCGCATTAGGAGTGAAATTAGCTTGCCCAGAAGAAACTGTAATCTGTATTACAGGAGATGGTAGTATTCAAATGAACATTCAAGAATTATCTACAGCAAAACAGTATAATTTAGCAGTTTTAATATTAAATCTCAATAATTCTTCTTTAGGTATGGTTAAACAATGGCAAGATATGATTTATGCAGGACGACATTCTCATTCATATATGAATTCACTTCCAAACTTTATTCAGTTATCAGAAGCTTATGGACATTGTGGTATTAAAATAAAAAAACCTGAAGAATTAAAAGAAAAATTACAAATAGCATTAAAAAAATTATCTTATGGTAATTTAGTTTTTGTAGACGTGGAAGTTGATAATTCAGAGCATGTTTATCCTATGCAAATTCAAGGTGGAGGTATGAATGAAATGTGGTTAAGGAAAAAAGAGGTTTCCTAAAATATGCGAAGAATTTTATCTATTTTATTAGAAAATGAATCAGGTGCATTATCAAGAGTTATAGGACTATTTTCACAAAGAGGATACAATATAGAAACAATTACACTAGCACCAACTGAAGATGCATCTTTATCAAAAATGACTATACAAACAAAAGGAAACGAAAAATCCATTGAGCAAATTGAAAAACAACTTCATAAATTAATAGATGTATTGCGAGTAACTCAAATTAATCAATTATCTAATATTATTGAACGTGAAATTATGTTATTAAAAGTTCAAATCAATAATCATAAAAGAGATGATATTAAACATATTACTGAAGTATTTCGTGGACAAATTGTAGATATTACATCTAGTACATATATATTACAAATATCTGGCACCACAAAAAAAATTGACTCATTTCTAAAAATAATCCGTAATGTATCAGATGTCATTGAAGTGACTCGCTCAGGAATTATCGGAATGGCTCGAAGATAACATATAAAAATTTTATATATTAAATTTTAATAATATTAAATATACTAATACATCATTAAAAAATAATTGATTTATCATTAAAATATTTTTAGATCTTTATTAAATCAAGTTTGCATACCATTTTATATTAAATAAAATTTATTCAACATGGTCGTTATTTAAGTGACCATGTAAAACATTCTTAATTAATGTCACTTATAAAATATATTAAAAAAAATGAATAGAATATTAAAACATATCCCCGTAATGCAAAAGGAAATTATCCATTCTTTAAAAATCAAAAAAAATGGTATTTATATTGATAGCACATTTGGAATGGGTGGGCACACAAAAGCAATTTTAAAAGAATTAGGAAAAGATGGTAAATTATATGCAATCGATAAAGATCCGATAGCTTATTCTTTGGGAAAAAATATACAAGATTCACGTTTTCATATTATTAATCAAAATTTTTCAAAATTATTAGATTATGCAAAAAATAAAAAAATTATAGGAAAAGTTGATGGTATCATATTTGATTTAGGAGTTTCTTCAATACAACTTGATAATCATAATAGAGGTTTTTCATTCAAAAAAGATGGACCTTTAGATATGCGTATGAATCCTCAATCTGGAATTTCTGCAGCAGATTGGTTATTTTCAAGTAGTACTCAAGAAATTGCTCATGTATTAAAAAAATTTGGAGAAGAACGTTTTTCAAAAAAAATAGCTTATGCTATTAAATATTTTAGTAATATAAAAAAAATAACAAATACTTTAGAATTATCTAATATTATAAAACAAGCTATACCAATAAAAAATATATTTAAACATCCAGCAAGAAGAAGCTTTCAAGCTATTAGAATTTATATTAATCAAGAATTAGAAGAAATAAAAATAGCTTTAGATAGTACTCTAAAAATATTAAAACCAGGAGGACGTATATCAATTATTAGTTTTCACTCATTAGAAGATAGAATAGTTAAACAATTTATTATCAATAATAGCAGATCAGCTATGATTCCATATGGTATGCCTATCACAGAAAAACAAATAAAAAAACTCAAAATATGTGAATTAAAAATGATTGATCGCATATCACCAAGTAAATATGAAATAAATTATAATCCTAGAGCACGAAGCTCTATACTGAGAATAGCAGAAAAAAAAAATCAATATGAAAATTCAACGTTATGATTTAATTCAAATTATTAAAAATGATTTTATATTATACGGAAAAATTCATTTAATTTTATTAATATTAATCATATTATCAGCTAGTTTAGTAATTATTACAGTATATGAAACTCGTTTGTTAATCACTCAAGAAGAAGAATTAATTCTTCAAAAAAAAAAAAAAAATAATGAATGGAGAAATTTAATTATTGAAAAAAATTCTCTATCAAATCATTCTACACAAAAAAAATAATATTTTTTTTTGATAAATGATTCAATTTATGGATATTATGTAGAAAATGTATAAAAAAGACAAAATTATTTTTTTTAAAGAAAAAAAAATAAAAAAAAATACTTATTTAAACTGGCGTCTTTTTATATTATATCTTTTTATTTTTCTATCTTTTCTTATGTTAACTATGCGTATAATCTTTGTACAAGTTATTAATTCAGATAAACTAATAAGAGAAGGTGATCTGAGAATATCAAGAACACAATCTTTACTCAATACAAGAGGAATTATTCATGATCGTACAGGATATCCATTAGCAGTTACTATATCCGTTAATGCAATTTGCGCGGATCCATCAGAAATTATAAATATTAATAATATTTATCAAAATCCGCGTTGGCAGGCTTTATCTAATATTCTATCCATACCACTAAACATAATATTATCACATATTAATAATCATAAAACGTCTAAATTTATTTATTTAGCCAGACAAGTAACTCCGGAAATTGGAGATTATATTAAAAAATTAAATTTACCTGGTATTTTTTTATTAGAAGAATCAAAAAGATATTATCCTTCCGGAAAAATTGCTGCTCAATTAATAGGATTTACTAATATAGATGGAATTGGTATTGAAGGCATAGAAAAGAGTTTTAATACAATTTTAACAGGAAAACCAGGAAAAAGAAAAATAAGAAAAGACAACAAAGGACACATTATTGAAAATATATCTTTAATTAAAAAAGATATATCTAATAATTTAACATTAAGTATTGATAAAAAATTACAAACTATTGTATATCATCAATTACATAAAGCTGTTGAAAAACATCATGCGAATTCTGGAACTGCTATTTTAATGAATATTAACACTGGAGAAGTTTTAGCTATGGCAAATTTTCCTTCATATAATCCTAATAATATGAAGAATACAATTAAAAAAAATATTCGTAATAGAGCAATTGCAGATATGTTTGAACCCGGTTCAACAGTAAAACCTATAGTAGTTCTGGAAGCATTAAGATTAGGAATAATTCAAGAAAATTCTATTATTCAAACTAAACCATTTTTTATTCATAAACATCAAATTAAAGATATTTCATATCATGAAAAACTATCTATAACCGGAATATTAAAAAAATCAAGTAATGTAGGAATATCAAAAATTGCACTATCTATCCCTACTACGCAATTAATTAATAGTTATATGAATTTTGGATTAGGAAAACCTACTCAATTAGGATTAATTGGTGAAAAAAATGGACTGTTTCCTAAAAAAAAAAAATGGTCTGATTTAGATAAAGCTACTTTTTCATTTGGTTATGGATTAATGGTGACTCCACTTCAGCTGACACGATTATATGCTACTATCGGTAGTGGTGGAATATATCGACCTATTTCAATTCTTAAAGTTAACACACCAGTACCAGGAATAAGAGTCTTTCCTGAAAAATATGTCAATACAGTTATTAATATGTTAGAACGTGTTTCTCAACCAGGTGGAGTAGGAATACAAGCTGCAGTAAAAGGATACCGTGTTGCTATTAAAACAGGAACAGCAAAAAAAATAGATAAACACGGACATTATATAAAAAAATATATAGCATATACTGCAGGTATAGCACCAGTTAGTTGTCCAATATTTTCATTAGTCATTATAATAGATAATCCAACAGGAAAAAAATATTACGGCGGCGCAGTTTCTGCTCCAGTTTTTAGTAAAATTATGACATTAATATTTAAAAAAATGCATATTAAACCTGATAATTTATTGATTAATAATACTTAAAAATAAAATAAAAAGGAAATGAATGAATAAAACTTGTTTAAAATATTTACTATCTCCATGGATCAAATATGCTCCAAAAAAAAATATTTTACATTTGAATATGGATAGCAGACAATCAACTGAAGGAGAACTATTTTTAGCTGTTAAAGGTATTAATCAAGATGGACGTCATTTCATTTTACAAGTCATTAAAAAAAAAGTAGCAGCAATCTTGTATGATACGCACAAAAAAATAGAACATGGAACATGTAAATATATCAATCATATTCCTATAATAAAATTTTTTTCTCTATCTAAAAACATATCAATGTTAGCCAGTCGTTTTTATAAACAACCAGAAAAAAAATTAAAAATTATAGGAATCACTGGAACTAATGGTAAAACAACTGTAACACAATTAATTAACCAATGGAGTTATTTTTTAGGTTATAAAACTGCAACGATGGGAACTTTAGGAAATGGTTTTCATAATTCTTTATATCCGACAAAAAACACTACATCTTCAGCTATTGTCATTCATTCTTTTTTATCAATGGTATTAAAAGAAAAAGCTAAATTAGTTACTATGGAAATCTCTTCACATGGTTTAATACAAAATCGTGTTATATCTATTCCGTTTTATATTGGAATATTTACAAATTTAACACAAGATCATTTAGATTATCATAAAAATATGGAAAAATATGAAGCAGCAAAATGGTTATTATTTAGTACACATAAAGTAAAAAAAATTATATTAAATGCTGATAATGAATATGGAAAAAAATGGTTAAAAAAATTATTTAACTATTATACAGTAGCAGTAACTATTCAAAATGATACTCAAAAAAAATATTCTACAAAATGGTTAAACGCTACTAAAATTAAATTTCGTAATCACTATGTGCATATTACATTTGAATCGAGCTGGGGAAATGCTGAAATATTATCTTGTTTAATTGGAGATTTTAATGTAATAAATATTTTATTATCATTAGCAGCTCTTTTAGAATTAGGTCATAATCTATCAGACATAGTTAATATGTCTAAAAAAATAAAGCCTATAAATGGTCGAATGCAAATCTTCACTAAAAAAAATAAACCAATTTTTATTATTGATTATGCACATACACCTGATGCATTAAAAAAAACACTCAATGCAATTCAATTGCATTATAAAAAATATATATGGTGTATATTTGGATGTGGAGGTGAAAGAGATAAAACAAAACGTTCTATTATGGGAAATATTGCAGAAAATATGTCAAATCAAGTAATCATTACTAATGATAATCCAAGAAATGAAAAAGAAAAAAAAATTATTCAAAATATTCTCAGCGGTTGTAAAAAAAAAGATAAAATAATAATTATTCCCAATAGAAAGAAAGCAATATCTTATGCTTATTTTAAAGCAAAATATAATCACATAATTTTTATAGCCGGAAAAGGGCATGAAACACAACAAATTATTCGAAATAAATCTATTATTTATTCAGACCAAAAAACAGTATTAAATTTATTGGAAAAAAATATATGATTTCTATATCCTTAAAAACTATAGCTCTGATTACTAATGGACAACTATTTGGAAAAAATTTATTTATAGATAATATCATAATTGATAGTAAAAAAATTATTCCAGATTGTTTATTTATTGCATTAATAGGAAAAAATTTTGACGCTCATATTTTTATCCAAGATGCAATAAAAAAAGGGTGTTCGGCAATAATAACACAACAACATATTCAATATCATATTTCATATATTATTGTAAAAAATACTTCTCTTGCTTTAGGTCAAATTGCTGCTTGGGTACGTAAAAAAACAAACGCTCAAATACTAGCTATTACTGGTTCGTGTGGAAAAACTTCAGTAAAAGAAATGACAGCATCTATACTTAGAAAAAATGGTAATACAATATCTACTATAGGAAATTTTAATAATCATATTGGCGTTCCTTTAACTTTATTACAATTAAATCACTTGCATAAATATGCTGTAATTGAATTAGGCGCTAATAAACCAGGTGAAATTTCATATATTAGCAATATGAGTCAACCAGAAATTATATTAATTAATAATATTCAATACGCTCATTTGCAAGGTTTTAAATCATTATTTGGAGTGTCTCAAGCTAAATCAGAAATTTTTTCTGGTTTGAAACCTAATGGGATAGTAGTTATTAATTTAGATAGTCATCATCTCTCAAAATGGAAAAAAAATATTCAGAATCATCATATTATATACTTTTCTATTAAAAAAAAAAATATAGCAATTTTTTTTCTAGCAATATTAACACAAGTATATACGGAACATCTTTTTTAATGCATACTCCTAATGGAGAAATAAATATTTCTATACCTTTCTTAGGTTATCAAAATGTATCTAATGCATTAGCTGCTAGCGCTCTTTCTTTTGCTCTCAAAATACCTTTAAAAACAATAAAAACAGGTCTATTAGACACGCCTATATTATCAAAAAGATTAGAAGCTATTTTTTTAGAACCACATAAAATTTTAATTGATGATACTTATAATGCTAATGTTGCATCTATGATAACAGCAATCAAGGTATTAGAAAAAATGCCTGGTTATAAAATATTAGTTACTGGAGATATGGCTGAATTAGGAGAACATAGTCTTATATATCATAAAATGATTGGAAATTCTGCTAATTTATCTCAAATTAATAAAATTTTTAGTATTGGAAAAAACAGTCATGAAATTACCAAAATATTCCATAATGGTAAACATTTTATTAATAAAATAGATTTAAGTAATCAATTAAAAGATTATATTTCAAAAAAAACAAAAATTACAATATTAATCAAAGGATCTCGTAATACAAAAATGGAAGAAATAGTAGAAAATATTATTAAAGAGAGCAAAAAAAAATGTTAATTATGTTCAATAGATATTTAAATTTAGATATTATTTCTTATCTTCCATATCGTATGATATTCAGTTTACTAACTTCTTTTTTTATTCATTTATATATTACACCATATTTCATATCTTTTTTAAAAAAATATCAAAATTTTCAAATAATTCGCAAAAATGGTCCAAAAAAACATCATTTAAAAAAAAATATACCTACTATGGGTGGAATTTTGATAATTTTTTCTATTGTTCTTTCAACAATCATATATTGTAATCTATCGAATACAAATATTTGGTTTGTTATAAGTATTTTAATAGGATATGGAATAATAGGTTTAATAGATGATTATAAAAAAATTAAATATCAAAATAGTCAAGGATTGAAATTACGATGGAAATATTTTTTGATGTCTATTTATGCTATATTTTTAATATATATTATAAAAAATAATACTCAAGACATTTTTCATACTGAATTAATTATACCTTTTTATATAAAAAATACTTTTGAAATCAATTATTTATATCTTTTTATTTCTTATTTAGTGATTGTTGGTACCAGTAATGCAGTTAATTTAACTGATGGGTTAGACGGATTGGCTATTATGCCTTTTATTTTTACAATATCTGGTTTTACATTAATATCTTTATTTAGTGATGATATAAATAATTCTTATTATTTACATATTGCTTATGTAAAAAACTCAAGTGAATTAGCTATATTATGTTCTGCAATTATTGGATCAGGATTAGGTTTTTTATGGTTTAATAGCTATCCAGCTAAAATTTTTATGGGTGATGTAGGATCATTATCATTAGGCGGGTCTTTAGGAACAATAGCAATTTTGTTACATCAAGAACTATTACTTATAATTATGGGTAGTATTTTTGTTATTGAAACAATCTCAGTAATATTACAAATTTTATTATTTAAAATAAGAAAGAAAAGAATTTTTAAAATGGCACCAATTCATCATCATTATGAAGAAAAAGGCATATTAGAACCTTTAATTATTGTAAGATTTTGGATTGTATCATTAATATTTGTATTAATAGGACTTATTTCTTTAAAGGTATGTTAATGTCATACAATTATTTTGGTAAAAAAATATTAATTTTAGGTATAGGATTAACTGGTATATCTTGTATTAATTTTTTTTTAAAAAAAGGTATAACACCAAAAATCATAGATGAATCTAAAAACCCTATATTATTTATGAAAATTCCTAAAAATATTCAATATAGTTTAGGTAGTTTAGAGCATAAATGGATTTTAGAATCAGACTTAATTATTATCAGTCCAGGAATTTCCACTTTTAAACCACATTTAATAAAAGCACGTTTATTAGGTATTGAAATTATTAGTGATATAGAATTATTTGCAAGAGAAGTAACTGTTCCAGTTATTGCAATTACAGGAACAAATGGAAAAAGTACTGTAGCTACAATGATTACAAAAATTGCTAAATATTCTGGTTTTCATGTTTTGTTAGGAGGCAATATTGGCTTACCTGTACTCGATATTCTACATAAAAAAACAGATTTATATATAATAGAATTATCTAGTTTTCAACTAGAAAATACATTTAATTTAAAAGCAAAAATAGCTGTTATTCTAAATATCTATAAAGATCATATAAATCGATATCCAGAAGGTTTTGAACAATATAAAAATACTAAATTATCTATTTTCCATCAAGCAGATACTTGTATTATTAATTCTAATGATCAATTAGAAAATATTTTATACAAAAATAAGAAAAATTTTATTAGTTTTGGAAAAAAAAGTAGTGATTATTATATTTGTTCAACATCAAACGCTTATATTTTATGTTATAAAAATCAAAAAATACTGAATAGTTCTGAATTATTATTATCTGGTTATCATAATTATAATAATGTATTAGTTTCTATTGCTATTGCAGATGCAATGAAATTTTCTAGAAAAAATACAATATATGCATTAAAAAAATTTGTCAGTTTACCTCATCGTTTTCAAACTATTAAAAATGAAAACGGTATAAATTGGATAAATGATTCTAAATCTACTAATGTAAATAGTACTGAAGCCGCTTTAAATGCTTTAAAAATAAAAGGTACAATACATTTATTATTAGGAGGAGACAGTAAATCTAATACTTTTGATATATTAAAAACATATTTTAAAAAAACAAAAATAAAGATTTACTGTTTTGGTAAAGATGGAATAAAAATCTCTAAGGTATGCAAAAAAAAATCTGTTTATGTAGATAATTTAAAACAAGCAATGATATTAATTGTAAAAAATGTTCAATCAGGTGATACCGTACTTTTATCCCCTGGATGTAGTAGTTTAGATCAATTTTCTAATTTTGAAGAGCGAGGTAATTTTTTTATAAAATTAATCAAGGACATGACTTAATGCAATCTAAAAAAAAAATAAAGAATGAACAAAATATATCACAAACACATCATAAAGAAACATCTTATATAATATTATATGACCGTATATTATTATGGTTAACATTGAGTTTATGTTCTATTGGATTTGTTATGGTTATTTCTACATCTATTCCTATAAGTCAAAATATATATCATACTTCATTTTTTTTTATTAAAAGAGAAATTTTTTATTTTTTTTTAATATTTTTATTATCTTTTATTATTTTACGCACTCCAATAAATTTTTGGCAAAAAAATAGTAATTTTATACTTATGATTTCAATATTATTACTTATTTTTGTTTTGTTAACTAGTAATACAATACATGGATCATTTCGATGGATCAATATAGGTTTTGTACATATACAGCCATCTGAAATATGTAAAATTGCTTCTTTTTGTTATGTATCTAGTTATTTATCACGAAAATATTATGAAGTACGTAATAATTTTTGGAGTTTTTTTAAGCCAATGAGTATTGTTATTCTAGAATCTATACTTCTTTTAGCAGAACCTGATTTGGGAACCGCTATTGTTATTGTATTTACTACTATATCAGTATTGTTTCTTTCTGGAGTTAAAATAGGACAATTTTTATTTATTATTATTATCAGTATCTTAACAATTATTATATTAATATTATTAGAACCTTATCGCATTAAAAGAGTTTTATCTTTTTGGAATCCTTGGGAAGATCCATTTGGAAATGGATATCAATTAACACAATCATTAATTGCGTTAGGTCGAGGAAATTTTTTAGGAGAAGGATTAGGTAACTCAATACAAAAATTAAATTATTTACCGGATTCGCATAGTGATTTTATATTTTCTATTATAGGTGAAGAATTAGGTTGTATTGGTTCTTGTTTCATATTACTTATTATTTTTATTATTTCTTTTCGTGCTTTATATATTGGACAAAAATCTTTAGAAATAAAACAAATTTTCGCAGGCTTTTTAGCCTCTTCAATTGGTATTTGGTTTAGTTTGCAAACATTGATTAATATTAGTGCTGTTACTGGTATTTTACCGACTAAAGGACTCACATTACCATTTATTAGTTACGGAGGCTCTAGTTTAATTATTAATTCAATAGCTATTTTTTTTCTACTACGCATTGATTTTGAACGAAGATTGAGAACATCACAAGCTTTTCCTAGAGGATCGAAATGATTGATAAAAAAATAATAATTATGGCTGGAGGTAGTGGTGGTCATGTTTTTCCAGGACTAACTATAGCACGTTATTTAATTAAAAAAGGATGGCACGTAAATTGGATAGGAACAAAAAATAGTATAGAATCTGAAATTATACCAAAATATGGTATCAAAATTCATTTTATAGAAATTAAAGGACTACGTAATGCTAACTTAAAAAATTTAATTTGTTCACCAATATATATATTACGTGCTTATTATTGTGTTAAGAAAATCATAAAAAATTGGTCACCAAATATTATTTTAGGAATGGGAGGGTATGTATCAGGTCCAGGAGGAATAGCTGCTTGGAAATCTAATATCCCTCTTATCATACATGAACAAAACAAAATTTCAGGTATTACTAATTATTGGTTATCTAAAGTATCCACAAAAAATATACAAGCACATCCTGGAACTTTAAAAAATGCAATAGTAGTAGGAAATCCAGTTTGTGAAAGTATCATAAAAGTTCCAACTCCTATTAAACGTTTTAAAAATAGAAAAGGTCTTTTAAGAATATTAGTTATTGGTGGTAGTAAAGGATCATCAATTTTAAATCATATTTTACCAGAAGTATTTTTTTTACTAAAAGAAAAAATTATTATTTGGCATCAAACAGGAAATAATGAATTAGAACAAACTAAAAAAAAATATAAAAAATTTGGATTAAATGAATATTTTATTACTTGTTTTATAAAAAATATAGCTTCTGCTTATGCATGGGCAGATATAATTATTTGTCGTTCTGGAGCATTAACTGTTAGCGAAATATCTATAGTAGGATTAGCTGCTATATTTATACCTTATCCACATAAAGACAAACAACAACATCGAAATGCAGAAGATTTAGAAGCAATTGGAGCTGCGCAAATAATTGATCAATCAAATTTTAATACTGTATCAATATTTAATATACTCAACTCATTAAATAGAAATAAACTTTTAATAATGGCAGAAAAAGCTTTGTCTTTAGGTGTTCGTAATACAACAAAAAATATTTTTAATATAATTAATGATATATATAAAAAAACATGAATATAAAAAATATAAAAGATATAAATTTTTTTGTAAATAATAAAATAAAAAAAAAAATTCATTTTATTGGTATTAGTGGCGCAGGAATGTCAGGACTTGCTTTAATTTTATTACAGTTAGGATATAAAATTAGTGGTTCTGATTTATTAAAAAATCACATGACAAAAAAATTGATTAATTTAGGAGCAACAATATATTTTCAACATTCTGAAAAAAATGTTATAAATATTGATTTTATTATTAAATCCAGCGCTATTTTATCAAATAATAAAGAAATTATTAGTGCTAAAAAAAATAATATTCCGATATTATCAAGAGCACACATGTTAAAAATATTAATGCAATTTAAATTTGGAATAGCAATTGCTGGTACACACGGTAAAACTACTACAACATCAATAATTTCAGATATTTTTATCGAGAATGGTTTAGATCCAACTATTGTCAATGGTGGTTTAATAAAATCGATTAATTCTCATGCAAGATTAGGACATTCTAATTATTTAATCGCAGAAGCAGATGAAAGTGATGGTTCATTTGTATTGTTAAATCCAAAAATAGGAATTATAACTAATATTGAACCTGATCATATGGACTATTATGATAATAATTTGATAAAATTAAAGCAAACATTTTTAACTTTTTTAAAAAAAATACCATTATATGGAACTGCTATTGTATGTATAGATAATGATGCTATTTATAATATGTTGCCTGATATAAAATGCAAAATATTAACATATGGATTTAATCTACAAGCAGATTTTCGTATCTGTTTTTATAAACAAAATAATTTTGTTTCAAATTTTCAATTAATTATACATAATAAAACTAAATTAAATATTACATTAAACATTCCAGGAAAACATAATGCATTAAATGCTACAGCTGCTATTGTCTTAGCAATTAATGAAAACATAGAACATGATAGTATCATTTTATCTTTAAAAAATTTTAAAGGAACTTGTAGAAGATTTGAATTTTTAGGAAGATATTTAATCAAGAACAACACAAAAAAAAATAACAGTACTATCTTAATCGATGATTATGGACACCATCCTACAGAATTATCAGAAACTATTAAGACAATTAGAATTAGCTGGCCAAATAAGAACTTAATTATGATATTTCAACCACATCGCTACACAAGAACGCATAATCTATATTATGATTTTATTAAAACTTTATGTATAGTTGATTTTTTATTAATATTAAATGTATATCCTGCAAATGAAAAATATATTTTTGGAGCAGATAGTTTTTCAATTTATAGTGATATTAAAAAATTTAAAAAAAACTATATTAATTTAATTAATGATCATAATCTTATATTAGATACTCTTGTTCCTAGATTAAATGGAAATGATATTATTTTAATACAAGGTGCTGGCAATATAGATCATATAATAAAAAAACAATTAATCAATAAAATACAAAAAGTGATAATATGAATAAAAAAATAGCAGTTTTATTAGGTGGAACATCTTCTGAAAGAAATATTTCTATTAAATCAGGATATGCAATTCTTGATAGTTTATTAAAATCAAAACTAAATGCTTATCCTATTGATACACGTGATTATTCTATGACAGAATTAAAACAAAATGGATTTAATCAAGCATATATTGCATTACATGGAAAAGGCGGAGAAGATGGTAGTATACAAGGATTTCTTCAGTATTTAAATATATCTTATACGGGTAGCGGAATTATGGCCTCTTCAATTTCTATAGATAAATTTAGAACTAAATTATTATGGAAATCTCGTGGTCTTTTAACAGCACCTGATATTTATCTTTCAAAAAAAAAAAATATTGATTCTATTTATTCTACTATAGAAAAACAAACATTAAAATTAGGATTTCCAATCATAATTAAACCGAATAAACACGGTTCTAGTATAGGTATCACAGTTATTTCTTCTGTGACAAAACTTTATGAAGCTATTAACAAGACATTTAATTATGATGATAATATTTTGATTGAAAAATTTATAAAAGGAAAAGAATATACTGTATCTATTTTAGGTCAAACTGTTTTACCTATTGTTCATATTTCTACTAAAAATGCATTTTATGATTATAATGCTAAATATGTATGTCCTTCTACTCAATATGTATGTCCAAGTGGATTAAATCCAATTCAAGAAAAAAAATTAAAAGAAATAGCACTTTTAGCTTGGAATACATTGGAATGCTGTGGTTGTGGAAGAATAGATTTTATATTAGACAATAAAGATCAGTTTTGGTTATTAGAAATAAATACTATACCTGGAATGACGAATCGCAGTTTAACTCCAATGTCTGCAAAAGCAGCAGGGATGTCATTCGATGAATTAGTATTATTAATTTTAAAAATGAACGAAAAATATGTTTAATATAAAAATGTTGATTCAATATAGTATAAATATTTAAAAAAAATAGTTTGATTTTAAAAAAAAAAAAAAAAATCAAAAAAGTACAGGTCAAGAAATAATGATCATATCACAAGATAAAAAATTAGTAGTTGGATTAGAAATAGGTACTACTAAAGTAGTCACTTTAGTTGGAGAAATATTACCGGACGAAACAATTAAAATTATTGGATTTGGAACTTGTTTATCTAAAGGAATAGATAAAGGAAGAATTAATAATTTAGATGCAATAGTTATATGCATACAAGAATCTATCAAAAAAGCTGAAACCATGGCAGACTGCCATATTACTTCTGTATATTTATCTATATCTAACGAACATATCAATTGTCAAAATGAAATAGGAATAGTTCCAATTTCAGAAGAAGAAGTGACAAAAGAAGATTTAGAAAATGTAATACATATTGCAAAATCTGTACAAATTTTAAATGAACATCATATCTTACATGTCATACCACAAGAATATTCAATTGATCAACAATCTGGTATAAAGAATCCATTAGGTTTATCTGGAGTACGTATGCAAGTAAAGGTTCATTTAATTACTTGTCATCAAAATATCACAAAAAATATTATTAAAGCTGTAGAAAAATGTGACTTAAAAGTTAATCAACTTATTTTTTCAGGTCTTGCTTCAAGTAAAGCAGTGTTAACTGAAGAAGAATGTAAACTTGGTGTATGCATGATTGATATAGGTGGAGGAACAATAGATTTTAATATTTATATTGATGGTTTTGTTCAACACAGTCAAGTAATTCCATATGCTGGAAACATTGTGACTAATGATATTTCATATGCTTTTAGCATGTCTCATCATGATGCAGAAATTATGAAAATTGAATATGGTGCTGCAATAAAATCATCTTTAGAATCTTCAAAAAATATTGATTTTTCCAATATACATAGTAATTTTCAAAAAATTTTACAGCAAGATGAATTAATAGAAGTCATTGAGTCAAGATATGTTGAATTATTATCTTTAATCAAAGATAAAATTCTAAACATACAAAAAAAGTTATATAAAAAAGGAAAAAAATATGAATTATTAAGTGGTATAGTACTGACTGGAGGCGGATCGAATATTGCATGTTTAACTGAATGTGCAGAAAAAGTTTTTAATAAAAAAGTAAGAATTGCTACACCTTTAAATATTTCAGGATTAATAGAGAATATCATGAAACCACATTATGCAACAGTAGCTGGTTTATTACATTATAGTAAAGAATTTTACAAGCATAATAATGAAAAACAAAACAACAATTCTTTTATTGAAAAATTTTTTAAAAAAATTAATTTTTGGTTAACAAAAGAATTTTAAAATATAGCGTACTCAAAATTTTATAAAAATATAGATATATAATGGAAAAACATTATGTTTGAAGCTACAGAATTAAGTAACAATGCAATCATTAAAGTAATTGGAGTTGGAGGTGGTGGTGGAAATGCAGTAGAACATATGGTCAGAGAACGAATTGAAGGAGTAGAATTTTTTGCTGTTAATACAGATGCACAAGCATTAAGCAAAGTAGCAGTAGAACAAACTATACAAATAGGTAATAATGTTACTAAAGGATTAGGTGCTGGAGCTAATCCAGAAATTGGACGTACATCAGCAGAAGAAGATAAAGAACTATTGAAATCTGCTTTAGATGGTTCCGATATGGTATTTATTGCGGCTGGAATGGGAGGAGGAACTGGTACTGGAGCGGCTCCTGTAGTGGCAGAAATAGCAAAAGAATTAGGAATTTTAACTGTTGCAGTTGTAACAAAACCTTTTAATTTTGAAGGAAAAAAACGAATGATTGTAGCAGAACAAGGAGTAGTTGAATTATCAAAATATGTAGATTCTTTAATTACTATTCCTAATGATAAACTATTAAAAGTTTTAAATCGGGGGATATCTTTACTTGATGCTTTCAGTGCCGCTAACAATGTCTTAAAAGGTGCTGTTCAAGGTATTGCTGAATTAATTACAAGACCTGGATTAATGAATGTAGATTTTGCTGATGTACGTACTGTTATGATGGAAATGGGCTATGCTATGATGGGAACTGGAATATCTTCTGGAGATAATCGTGCAGAAGAAGCTTCAGAAATCGCTATATCTAGTCCTTTATTAGAAGATATTGATTTATCTGGTGCTCGTGGTGTATTGGTAAATATTACAGCTGGTTTTGATTTAAAATTAGATGAATTTGAAACAGTAGGAAATACGATTAGATCATTTGCTTCAGATAATGCAACAGTCGTAATCGGTACTTCTCTAGATCCTGATATGAATGATACTCTTCGTGTCACCGTTGTAGCCACTGGAATTGGTATGGAAAAAAATGTAGACCTTAATCAAATAAAAAATAAATCTTCTAGAGAAGTACTTATGGATTATCGTTATCAATATTTAAACCTGTCTCCATCAAAAAAGAAAAAAAATATTAAAAAAGAATTAAAACACTCAGAAAATAAAATTATTCAAGAACCAGAATATTTAGATATTCCATCTTTTCTTCGAAAAAAATCAGATTAAATTTTTTATAATTATAAATATTTTTTAAAAATATTGAATTCAATACTGATTAATAATATTATTTTTTAATAACAGCCGGCGCCAATAAAGACTAGATCATCTATCGGCGCACGGATATTTTATAGATTAAAAATATTTTATATAACATAAGTAACTATTATATAATATATTATCATTAATATATAAAAATATTTTGAGAGCATTGAAAAATGAAAATATTTTCTGAAAAATACTTAGAACTTACAGAAAAAGCAATTAAAAAATTAAAAAATATTATGGAAATTAAAAATAATTATCATTTAAAACTAAGAATTTATATAAACGGTGGAGGATGCAGTGGATTTCAATATCAATTTATTTTTGATACATTAAAAAATAAAGATGATATTATTATTACACAATCAGATGTATCATTAATTATTGATCCCATTAGTTTACAATATTTACATGGCGGGAAAATAGATTATTTAGAAAATTTAGAAGGTTCTAAATTTATTGTTTTTAATCCAAATGCAAAAACTACATGTAGCTGTGGTGCATCATTTGGAATTTAATAAAAAACATATGTAATATACTTTTAATATATCTTTAATAGTTTTTTAATAATAAAATATAACTTTATTCACATGAAAATTGGAATTATTGGTGCTATAAAAGAAGAAATAAAAAGATTTAAACGCATTATATGTTTAAATCAAAAACATGTTCAGAATTATATAATTTATATAGGCAAATTTAAAAAACATAATATTTATTTAATACAATCAGGAATTGGAAAAGTTGCTGCTAGTATAGCTACTATGATACTTATTAATTTATATCAACTAGATATTATTATTAATAGTGGTTCAGCTGGAAGTTTAGAATCATCATTAAAAATTGGTGAGATTATTCTTCCTAAAACCGTTTGTTATTATGATGTAGATTTAACAAATTTTAATTATGCTTATGGACAAATACCTACATATCCAAAACAATTCAAAATTAATAAAAAATTAAATAAATTTTTTCAAGAAAAAAATTTGAGAAAAAAATTAATATTTAAAACAGGACTTATAATTACTGGTGATTCATTCATTCAAAATAATACGTGTATAAATATTTTAAAAAGTAAATTCCCGTCTGCAATAGCAGTAGATATGGAATCAGCAGCTATAGCTCAAGTTTGCTATAAATTTAATATTCCTCTTATTATAGTTAAATCAATATCTGATTTATCTAATGAAGATGCTACAGATAATTTTAAAAAAAATATATCTATTGCATCTTTGAATTCTTATATATTTGTTAAATATATTTTAGAAAATATAATAATAACATAGATATCATATTAATGTGTTTTATGAAAAATAGCATGTTAATATTTTCTTTTTCTTTATATTAAAATAGTTTAAAACTATTTTATTAAATAAAAGATATGAATATCATTATTGATCTTAAAACATCAAATAAAACTAAAATATATTATAGTTATCAATAATATTTTTTGTCAAAATATTATGCTTATATAAAAATTTCAAAAAAAATATATAGATTATGGCATCTAATATATTAAACGTACATCGTTATATATCATCTTTTTTATGATAGAATTAATCATTCATTAAATAACAATTTTTTTATATTAATTAAAATATAATATTATTTAATTAACTATTTTTCTATTAACTGCGTTGATTATTAATGATTAATTATTATAAAATATTTTATCAAGATAATTATCTTAAAAACACAAAATTATTATGTACATATATAGAAGTTTATAAAAATAAAAAATTAAATAATATTATTTTTTTGTTCTATTTTTTTTTAGATTAAATCATATCTAATAACATATATTTAAAAAATACATTTCAAATAGCATTAATATTTATTTGAATAATATTCAATTTTTAATAAAATATTAAAATTATTAATATAGCATACAACAAATATTTTTTTTAGATATTATCAGTAAATAATAGTTCATGAATTAAAATAAAATTAAATGATACAATCATGAAGATTAATTAAATATGAGCAAATGTTGTATATATTTTAATGATATTTAAAATATTTTAAAAAATATTATTAAATATAAAGTGATTTTTTAGAAAAAGAAAAGACTATAGAAGCTCAATTTCTATAATCTTTTCTTTTTTCTAAAAAATAATACCCATAAATAAGCTAAAATATATAAATAAACTAATAACTATATATTTTAATTTAATACATCTGTTGCTGTTCCTTGAAAAATTTCTGCAGATAAACCAATAGATTCATATAACGTAGGATGAGCATGAATAGTTAATGCAATATCTTCAGCATCGCATCCCATTTCAATAGCAAGTCCAATTTCTCCAATTAACTCACCAGCATTAGTTCCTACAATAGATCCTCCAATAATTTTATTATTATTTTTATTAAAAATTAATTTGGTCATACCTGTACTACAATTTGAAGCAATAGCTCTACCTGATGCGCTCCAAGGAAAAATAGACGTTGCATAATCTATATTTTCTTTTTTAGCTTGCACTTCATTTAATCCAACCCAAGCAATTTCAGGTTCAGTATATGCTATTGATGGAATCACTCTTGGTTCAAAATAATGCTTATTTCCAGCAATGACTTCTGCTGCAATATGTCCTTCATGAACGCCTTTATGAGCTAACATAGGAAAACCAGTGACATCACCTATAGCGTAAATATTAGGTATATTTGTTTTTAATTGATTATTTACTTCAATAAAACCAAAATTATTGATTTTCAAGCCAATTTTATCTAATCCTAATTCATTAATATTAGGAGTTCTACCAATTGCAACTAATATAGCATCATAAAAAATATTTTTTTGATCACCACCATCTTGTATTAAATTAGCAATTAATCCAGATTGATCCAATTCAATTTTATCAATATGAGTATTCAACATTAAATTAAATTTATTATTGATAGATTTAATATATATATTAGAAATATCTTTATCTACTGCAGGAAGAAAATGATTAAATCGATCAATAATATCAACATTAGAACCTAATGCACTGTATATTGTAGCCATCTCTAAACCAATAATACCAGCGCCTATAATTAAAAAACGATTAGGTATATATTTTAATGATAAAGCATCACTTGAATCCCAAATTCTTATATCATCATTAGGTATAGAAGAAATCTGAATAGGCTTAGAACCTGTAGCAATAATTGCATAATCAAAAAAAATTGTTAATTTATCTTTTTCATTGACAACAAAAATACTTTTATCAGTATTAAAAATAGCATTTCCCTGAAAAATTCTTATTTTTCTTTTTTTCCTCATATGAGATAAACCATTAGCTAACTGCTTTATAATATTTTCTTTCCAAGTTTTAATTTTTTTAAGATCAATGACTGGTTCACTAAAAAAAACGCCTGATTGATTCAAATCTTTTGCTTCTTTAATAACTTTTGCTATATGTAATAAAGTTTTTGAAGGAATACAACCAACGTTTAAACAAACACCTCCTAATGTATTATAACGTTCTATTAAAATAGTATCTAAACCTAAATCTGCACAACGAAAAGCTGCAGAATAACCTGCTGGACCAGATCCAATAACTACTACTTTTGCATGAATTTTATTATTCATGATAACCTTCTTTTATAAATAATTTAATTAAAAAATTTCAATATAAAAAATATAAAACATCACATAATAAAAAAATGTATATCAGATAATACTTGGTTAATAAATGTAATAAAACGAGCTGCATAAGCTCCATTGATTACACGATGATCATAAGACAATGATAACGGTAATATTAGCGATGGAATAAATTTTTCTCCATTCCACCATGGTTTTGTACAAATTTTAGAAACTCCAAGAATTGCAACTTCTGGAGCATTAATAATTGGAGAAAACCAACCACCTCCAATACTTCCTAAGTTAGAAATTGTAAAACAACCTCCTGTCATATCTGAAATATTTAATTTTTTTTCTTTTGCTTTTTTTAACAAACATAGTAATTCACAAGATAATTGTTCAATATTTTTTTGATTAGTATTTTTTAAAACCGGAACATATAATTCATCATTTACATCTACAGCAATACCAATGTTAATATATTTTTTTAAAATAATTTTTTTATTATCTTTACTTAAAGAACTATTAAATATAGGAAATTTTTCTAATGCATATGATACTACTTTGATAATAAAAACTAAAATAGTAATATTATAATTTATTTGTTCTTTATTTTTTTTTGTATTATTATATTTTTTACGAAATTCTTCTAGTATCGTAACATTAACTTCATCAAATTGTGTAACATGAGGTATATTAATCCAATTCTGATAAAGATTGTGACCAACAATTTTTTGAATACTATTTAATTCTAATTCTTCTATTTCTAGTTCATTAGCAGTATTGTTACTATTAATTTTATGCTTTTCTTTTAAAAGATTATTTTGATATAATTCTAAATCTTCTTTTAAAATACGATTTTTAGGGCCAGTCGCAATCACTTGATTTAAATCAATATTTAAATTACGAGCTAAACGCCTAATAATTGGAGTTGCATGACACATATCATCTTTTTTAAAATTTTTTAATATATCCAATTTTTTTTTCTTAATATTAGATAAAAAAGTATTTGAATTATCAATTTCTAACATCATGATACAAGTATTAGTTTGAACTTTTTCACCAATCTTAATATAAATTTCTTTTACAATACCTGAATTAGGAGATGGTATCTCCATAGAAGTTTTATCTCCTTCTATAGTGATCAAACCTTGTTCCAATTCTACATATTCATTAACATTAACTAATATTTCTATTACCTCTAATTCATCTGAGCCAACATCAGGCATCTTTACTGCTATATCCACTAGTTTTATACCTCTTAAGCTAAACGCGGATTAATTTTATCAGGATCAATATTAAATTTAATAATTGCATCTTTAACTACCTGCATCTTAATATGTTGTATTTTAGCTAATAAATGTAAAGCTGCTATAACTATATAATGAACGCTAACTTCAAAATGAATACGTAATTGATCACGACTGTCTGAACGACCAAAACCATCTGTTCCTAAAATATGATATTCTTTTGATGGCATATAATGACAAATTTGTTCAGCAAACAATTTCATATAATCAGTTGCTACAACAGTAGGACTGTTATTCATAACTTGTTGAATATATGCTATTTTATTATTTTTCCCAGGATGTAACATATTCCATCGTACACAATCTTGACCATTTCTAGCTAATTCTGTAAAAGAAGTAACGCTATATATATCAGTGGTTACAGAATAATCATATAATAGAATCTCTGCAGCTTTACAAACAGAATGTAAAATAGCACCAGAACCCATCAATTGAACTTTTAATTCAGTAGTACTATATAAAGTCTTTAATTTATACATTCCTTTGCAAATACCTTTTTCTACACCTTTTGGCATAGCAGGCATATAAAAATTTTCATTAATAGTAGTAATATAATAGTATATATTTTCTTGAGAAGAACCATACATCCGTCTTAATCCATCTTGTATAATCACAGCTACTTCATATGCAAAAGCAGGATCATAAGATATACAATTAGGGACAGTCAAAGACTGTATATGACTATGCCCATCTTCATGTTGTAAACCTTCACCATTTAAAGTAGTTCGTCCAGAAGTGCCTCCAATTAAAAAACCTCTTGCTTGTTGATCTCCAGCAGCCCAAAACAAATCACCAATTCTTTGAAAACCAAATATTGAATAATAAATATAAAAAGGAATCATAGGAAAATTATTTGTACTATAAGAAGTTGCAGCAGCTAACCAAGATGATGCCGCACCTAATTCATTAATTCCTTCTTGTAATATTTGACCTTGTTTGTCTTCTTTATAATACGCTAATTGTTCTCGATCTTGAGGGATGTATTTTTGACCACTAGAATTATAAATACCTATTTTACGAAATAAACCTTCCATTCCAAAAGTACGTGCTTCATCAGCAATAATAGGTACTATCAAATCTTTTAAAGAATTATTTTTTAAAATAATATTTAAAAAACGAATAAAAGCCATAGTTGTAGAAATTTCTTTTGTTTGTTCTTCTAATAATAATTTAAAATCACTTAAATCTGGAATAATTAATGTTTTAGTAAACTTATCTAAACGAGAAGGAATATAGCCACCTAATTTTTTTCTTTGAGTATGCATATAATGATATTCTTTAGAATTATTTTGAAAAGTAACATATGGTAATTGATGTATATCATTATTAGATACAGGAATATTAAAACGATCTCGAATATACATTATTCCTGCTATGTTAATTTTTTTTATTTGATGAGCAATATTTTTACCTTCTGCAGTCATTCCCATACCATAACCTTTCACAGTATGAGCTAAAATAACTGTTGGTTTATTTTTAGTTTCTTTAGCTTTTTTTAAAGCATTAAATATTTTTTTAGGATCGTGTCCCCCTCTATTTAATTTCCATATTTCTTCATCAGTCATATTTTTAACTAATTCATATGTCTCTTTATATTTTCCAAAAAAATATTTACGAACATATGCACCATTTTTTGATTTAAACGTTTGGTAATCACCATCAACAGTTTCATTCATTAATTGAATTAATTTACCTGTTTTATCTTTTCTTAATAAAGCATCCCAATTACCTCCCCAAATTACTTTAATTACTTTCCATCCAGCACCATAAAAAAAACTTTCTAATTCATTAATAATTTTTCCATTACCTACTACTGGTCCATCTAATCTTTGTAAATTACAATTAATTACAAATATTAAATTATCTAATTTTTCACGTACTGCTATAGAAATAGCTCCTTTAGATTCTGGTTCATCCATTTCACCATCTCCTAAAAAAGCATATACTGTTTGTTGCGAGGTATTTTTTAGTTTTCGATATTGTAAATATTTTAAAAATCTTGCTTGATAAATAGCACAAATCGGTCCTAAACCCATAGATACAGTAGGAAATTGCCAAAAATTTGGCATTAATTTAGGATGAGGATAAGATGATAAACCTTTTCCATTAACTTCTTGTCGAAAATTGTTTAATTGTTCTTCTGACAAACGTCCTTCTAAAAAAGAACGAGCATAAATACCAGGAGAAATATGACCTTGAAAATAAACTAAATCACCTCCATCTTGATGATTACTAGAACGAAAAAAATGATTAAAACATACTTCATATATTGTAGCTGAAGATTGAAAAGATGATAAATGACCACCTAATTCTAAATTTTTTTTTGATGCACGTAACACCATCATTATAGCGTTCCAACGTACTGCTGAACGAATATTTTTTTCTAATAAAAGATTTCCAGGATATTTACATTCATCTTCACTAGAAATGGTATTAATATAATCACTATTAAAAAAAGATCTAAAAAATTTTGCTCTACTAATTTTAGAAATTTTTAAAATTTTTTCTATTAAAAAATATGCTCTTTCACGACCTTCTTGACGAATAACAGATTCAATAGCTTGCACCCAATCACTAGTTTCAATTGGATCCACGTCATGATATAAATTTTCTGACATGGCATACATTCCTTATACATTATATGTATTTAATATTTACATTTATTTTAATTTATAAAACTAATAAAATTATATATATAAATATAATCAATTTTATTAATTCTAAAAACATTATATATTTTAAAAATACATTTTATTCAGTTTTAAAAACATTAAAAATACGATTTTCTTGTTCAGTTACTCTTATGAATGTTGTTCTTTTCGTTAATTCTTTTAATTTTTCTGCACCAATATATGTACATGAAGAACGTAATCCCCCTAAAATATCACGTATTGTATTTTTAATATATCCACGAAATGGTATTTTAACAGTTTTACCTTCAGATGCACGATATCCTGCAATTTTTCCTTCATAACGTTTCATGGCAGACATTGAACTCATACCATAAAATAACATATATTTATTTGATTTATCTTTAATAATCTTTCCAGAACATTCTTTATGACCTGAAAGCATGCCTCCTAACATAACAAAATCAGCTCCTCCTCCAAAAGCTTTAGCAATATCTCCAGATACGGTACAACCTCCATCGCTAATAATATGCCCGCCTAATCCATGAGCAGCATCAGCACATTCAATTATAGCTGAAAGCTGAGGATAACCAACTCCAGTTTTAACACGTGTAGTACATACTGATCCTGGACCAATACCAACTTTCACTATATCAGCCCCAGATAATATTAATTCTTCAACCATTTCTCCAGTAACAACATTACCTGCACAAATAATTTTATCTATAAAAAAATTTCTAATTAATTTTAAAAAAGTAATAACATGTTCAGAATATCCATTTGCAACATCAATACAAATATATTTTATTTCAGGAGATAATAAAAAAATTTTTTTAATTTTTAAAAAATCCTCATTAGATGTTCCAATTGAAACAATTACATGATTTAATATAAATTTTGAAGATGTTCTGATAAAATCTTTCCAGTGTTCCAAAGAATAATATTTATGTACAGCGGTTAATATATTAAAATTTGATAAAGATTTGACCATTTCAAATGTACCTATTGTATCCATATTTGATGCAATAATAGGAATTCCTGACCAAATATATTCAGAATATTTAAAAGAAAAATTACGAATAAGATCAACTTGAGCACGACTTTTCAATATAGAACGTTTTGGTCGAATTAAAACATCTTTAAAACCTAATTTAATATCTTCTTCAATTCGCATAAAATTATTACCTTAATTTTAAAAATACAATAATACTAAAGAAAAATGTTAAAATATTATGACTTATATTGTAGCACTTACTGGTGGTATTGGTAGTGGAAAAACTACTATCTCTAATCATTTTAAAAAATTAGGCATTGATGTAATTGATGCTGATGTTATAGCAAAAAATATAATAGAAGATGATATAAAAATATCATATTGTATAAAAAAAAAAATTGGAAAAAAAATATTAAATAAAGATAATTCAATTAATAAATCTTTACTTAGAAAACAAATTTTAAATAGTAAAAACGATCGTTTATGGTTAGAAAACTTATTACATCCAAAAATTTTTAAAGAAACTCAAAATCAAATCAGACAAACACAGTCATGTTGGTGCTTATGGGTAATTCCTTTATTAATTGAAAAAAAATTAGAACATAAAGCTAATAGAATTCTTTTAGTTGACGCACCTGTAAAAGAACAAATAAAAAGAATTATAAAACGAGATAATATTAATATATTAGAAGCAAAAAAAATCATTTCAATACAAACTACTAGAAACAAAAGAATTGCTATATCTGATGACATCATTTTTAATAAAAAAAATAACAAAAACATTTATTTATATGTTAATTATTTAAATTTATTTTATACATATCTCTCAAAAAAAAATAAAAAAAAAATAAACATTAAAAAAAATTATCTAACAAAATTTTACTAAAATTAAATATATTTAGTATATTTTATATGTGATTTTTTATATTTAATGTTTGATTAAGTTATTTATATTTTTATGATTTTAGAAATACTTTAAGAAAAGTTATAATATTATAATTCGAAGATAGAAAATTAGAAAATTTAATACGTTATAAAGATACTTAAAATCAATATCAATATTTATAAAATGTACTTTTTTTTGATATTATATTAAAATATATATTATTTATTAATATTAAAAAATATATTAAATATTTTATAAAAAAACTTACAAACGACCATGACAATGCTTATATTTTTTACCTGAACCACAAATACATATTGCATTTCGACTAATATTTTTATTATTTAAAATATCTTTTAAACGTGCATTAGAATTAATATATTGTTGTATATGCAATACATCAATTTTTATTAAGCACGATATTACTTCATCTTTTAATAATTCTAGCATGTTAGAAAACATATTAAAAGATTCTCTTTTATATTCTTGTTTAGGATCTTTTTGAGCATAACTTCTTAAATGAATACCTTGTCTTAAATAATCTATTGCAGATAAATGTTCTTGCCACAATGTATCTAATGTTTGTAGCATAATTTTTTTTTCAACTATACGCATATTGTCTAAACCAATTAAATGTGCTTTTTTTTCATAGTTTTTTTTTGCACAATTAATAATTTTTTTTACTAATTCAATACTATTTAAATTAGGTTGTATATTTAACCATTCTAAAATTGATATTTTCAAATGAAAATTAACGTTTAATCTTTTTTCTAATTCAATAATTTGCCATTTATCTTTCATGGTATTATTTGGGATATATATGTTAATATTTTTTTTCAAAACATCTTGTAAAATATCATATATCATAATTTTAATATCTTTTGAATCAAGTAATTTATTTCTTTGAGCATAAATTATATGACGCTGTTCATTAATAACATCATCATATTCTAATAATTGTTTTCTAATATCAAAATTTCTACTTTCTACTTTTTTTTGAGCTTTTTCTATAGCTTTATTCACCCAAGGATGCTCAATCGCTTCATTTAAAGATAATCCTAATTTTTTCATCATAGAAACAATTTTATTAGATGCAAAAATACGCATTAATGAATCTTCCATAGAAAGATAAAAACGAGAAGACCCACTATCTCCTTGACGACCAGAACGACCTCTTAATTGATTATCAATACGTCTTGATTCATGACGTTCTGTTCCAATTATATGTAATCCACCAATCGATACAACAAAATCATGTTCTTTTTGCCATTTTTGTTTAATTTTTTTATATTCTGTCGCTGAAATATTTTTATTTTGATTTAATTCTACTTCTAGATTGCCACCAAGTACAATATCTGTACCTCGACCAGCCATATTAGTAGCAATAGTAATCGATTTAGGTTTTCCTGCTTGTGCTATAATATCTGCTTCTTTAGCATGAAACTTAGCATTTAAAACATTATGCTTAATATTTAATTTAAATAATTCTTTAGAAATACTTTCTGATTTTTCAATAGATATTGTACCTACTAATACAGGTTGTTTTAAAGATACACATCTTTTAATATCTTGAATAATAGCATGAATTTTTTCTTTTTCAGTTACATATACTAAATCAGGTAAATCTTTACGTATCATTTTTTTATTTGTTGGTATTACAATTGTATTAAGATTATAAATAGAACTAAATTCAAAAGATTCAGTTGCAGCAGTACCTGTCATACCCGCTATTTTATTATATAAACGGAAATAATTTTGAAATGTAATAGATGCTAAAGTTTGATTTTCATTTTTAATAGGTACATGTTCTTTAGCTTCTATTGCTTGATGTAATCCATCTGACCATCTTCTTCCTAACATGGCCCTTCCGGTATGTTCATCAACAATAATTATATTGTTATCTTTTACAAGATAATCAATATTACGAATAAATAATTTATGTGCACGTAATGCAGATAAAACATGATGCATTAATATAATATTATTAGTTGAATACAAAGATTCACCTGGTTTCATTAATTTTTTATTTAATAAAAAATTCTCAACTTCTACTAGCCCTCGTTCTGTTAAATATACTTGTTTTGATTTTTCATCGATAAAAAAATGCCCAATACCATTAAAATATTCTGAATCTTCTTGTTTTTGAAAGGTTAAAAAAGGAATAATATTATTTATTTTTTGATATACTTCAGAAGTATCATCAGAAGGTCCTGAAATAATTAAAGGTGTTCTAGCTTCATCTATTAAAATAGAGTCAACTTCATCGACTAATGCATAATGTAATCCTCTTTGTACTCTTTCTTCAGGTAAGAATACCATATTATCACGTAAATAATCAAAACCATATTCATTATTAGTTCCATAGGTAATATCAGATAAATAAGCTTTTCGTTTAGACAAAAAAGACATATCAGATAAATTTAAACCTACTTTTAAACCAAGAAATTCAAATAAAGGAGTATTTTTTTCAGCATCTCTACGAGCTAAATAATCGTTCATTGTAACTATATGAACACCTTTTCCAGTCAATGCATTAAGATAAGCGGGTAATGTAGATGTTAAAGTTTTTCCTTCACCTGTCCGCATTTCTGCAATACATTGTTCATTTAAAACTATTCCTCCTAAAATTTGAACATCAAAATGTCTCATATTAAATACACGTTTACTTGCTTCTCTAACTGTGGCAAATGCTTCAGGTAATATATCATTTAAAGTTTCTCCATTTTTTAATCGCAATTGTAATATATTTGTTTGATTTTTTAATTTTGTATCTGAGAATTTTTCAAAACTTTTTTCTATTTTATTAATATAACATACTATTTTATTAAATTTTTTTAAAACACGACTATTACGATTACTAAAGATTTTTTTAAAAAATTTTATTAACATACTATTAATTCTCATATTTAAATGTTTTAAATTTACAATTAAACTATTTAATTATTTTTAAAGTAATTTTATTTCATATTTTAATTTAATATTATTAATATTATAAACAATAAAAATTAACATAATAATTTTAAAAATATTTTTTATAATAAGTTTTTTAACCAAGACATAATATTTTTTTTCTTTTCTGTTGCATTACATTCTAATTCTTTATTAAAATAATTATTTTTTTTATTTTGCGCATTCCATACTGGTAAAAATCGATTATGTTGATCATTTTTATTGCAAAATAATCTTCCTAATTTATCGATATAAAAACTATTGATATCTTTTGGCGGTATTAATACTAATGGTGTTGGCAATTTATATTGCAGATATCTTCGATAAATTTGCATAGCACCAGAAGCACCATATAATTTAGTAGTTTTATTATTATCTCTTCCTATCCAAGTAATTACTACTTGTTTTCCATCAATTCCTACAAACCAACTATCAATTAAATTATTCGTAGTACCAGTTTTTCCTGCTAAAGAAAATTCTTTAAAAATTTTTCCTAATGATTTAGCTGTTCCATCATTAACTACTTGTTGCATAGCATATAATATTAAATAAGAAGCTTCAGTAGCAATAATATTTTTTGATTGAGGTACAGTGTGATAAAATATTTTTTTATCATCAAATGTCACTGATTTCACTGATGATAATGATTTTTTATAGCCATTATTTGCAATAATTTGAAATACCTGAGCTATCTCAATAGGCGTTAAATTAATCGCTCCTAAAGAAATAGATGGAAAAGAAGTAATTTGATTTCTCTTAATACCTAATCGTACCCAATTATCAACTAATTTTTCAAAACCCATATCCATACTAAGATTAATAGTAGGAATATTAATTGAATGAATTAAAGCATCTAACAACATTACTTTTCCACTAAAATGAAAATTATTATTTTTTGGTGTCCAATATTCACCATTATCTAATTTAATAGAAATTGGAAGATCAGATATCCAAGTATTTAAATGATATTTATCAGGTTGTGATAAAGCAGTCAAATAAGTTATTGGTTTAGATAACGAACCAATTCCCCGACGAGCATTTAAAACACGATTATATCCAGAAAATTTTGGAATCGAACTACCAATTAAAGCCTGAATTTCACCAGTAAATTTATCTATAACTATTGTTGCAATTTCTAAATCTTTTAATTTTTTTTGTTTTTTTAATATAGGTATTTCTTTTTTTACAGCTTTTTCTAATGCATTTTGTGAAACAGAATCAAGAGTAGTAAAAATTCTTATACCTGAAAAAGTATTAATAGGATTTTTTATATTTTTTTTAAACTCTTCAGATACTAATTGTATAAAATTAGGATGAGGTGAAGTAATATTGCCTTTAGGTTGAACATTTAAAGATCTACGAGACAAATGAAGATAAATATTTTTTGTAATATATGCTTGATTATATAATGATAATAAAACTAAATTTCTTCTTTTTAAAGCAGCAATAGGATGATTCCAAGGATTATATAAAGAAGCTCCTTTTACCATACCTACTAATAATGCATATTGATCTAAAGTTAATTCATTTATTGGATATCCAAAATAATAAATACTTGCCAATGGAAATCCTCGAATTTGCTCATCACCATCTTGACCTAAATACACTTCGTTTAAATATAATTCTAAAATACGATCTTTTGTATAAAAAAAATCTAAAATTAACGCCATATATATTTCATTTATTTTTCTTAAAATTGAACGTTGATTTGTTAAAAATAAATTTTTTATTAATTGCTGAGTTAAAGTACTTCCACCTTGAATAACATGTCCAGCTGTTATATTAGCTAAAAATGCTCTTATTATAGAAGATATATAAATACCATCATGTTCATAAAAATGTTTATCTTCAATTGATAAAAGTGTTTTAACTAATATTTCTGGAAATTTATTACGAGATAAAAAAATACGTTTTTCTTTTTTAGGAGACGTTAACATCGCAATTAATTGTGGTTCTAAACGAAAAAAACTAAAATTGCGACCATTTTTAATATTTGTAATTTTTTTTAAAGTATTATTTTTAAATAACAATTGTGTATAAAATTCTCCTTCTTGAATATCAGGAAAATCAAAAGAACGTCGTATAAATTTTATAACATTATCTTTTACACTATATTCTCCTGGTAACATAACACAATCTACTTTTCTATACATCGTATTTTTTAAAAAATTTAATATTTCGTTTTGAGAATATATATTTCCTGGTTCTAAATTAACTATACGCGAATATATTAAATTAGGAAAATTCCATACTTTTCCATGAATTACTTGATTAATTTTAATATATAAATAGCATCCATAAAAAATAATCAAACAAAAAATAAAAAAAAATATTGCTATTAAAATTTTCTTTTTTTTTTATTAAATGATACATTTATGAGTCCTTTTTCGAATATCTTAAATGTTTAAAAAAACATTAATAAATAAAAATTATTTAATTTTCATTCTGAAATTTAAAAAAATATAGTAGTATTTTTTGAATCTGGTATATTAAAATGCAAGGGATATTCTATAGATGATAAATATAAACCTTGAGCTGGAGCAGTAGCACTAGCATATCTTCTATTTTTTTTTTTTAATAATTCTTGAATCCAAAATTCTGTTTTTTTATTAATACCCACGTCAATTAACGCACCAACAATATTTCTAACCATATGATATAAAAAGGAATTAGCTGTAATATCTATTATTACAAAATCATTTAAACGAAAAATATTCAATTTTGTAATTTTTCTCCAGGCAGAAAAAGATTGACAACCAATTGCTCGAAAAGAGGTAAAATCATGTTCTCCTAATAAAAATTGTGCTGCAGAAAACATTTTTTTTTCATTTAGTTTTTTATAAACATAGTTTAATTTTTTTTGAAAAAAAACTGAACGAATTCTGTTATTATATATAATATAACGATATGAACGTGTAATAGCACTGTAACGTGCATGAAAATTTTCTGGAACCGATTTAATCCATTTAACAGAAATATATTGAGATAAGTAACTATTTGTTCCTATCAGCCAAGCAGTTATTTTACGTACAGTTGTTGTACTAAAATGTACAACTTGTCCTGTACTATGTACTCCTGCATCTGTTCTACCTGCACAAACAACATTTATTTTATGATTAGCTATTTTAGATAATGCTGTTTCAATTTCTTCTTGAATACTAGATGCTTTTTTTTGACGCTGCCATCCATGATAAGAACTGCCATTGTATTCAATTCCTAAAGCAAATTTTTTAATATTCTTTAAAATCATACATTACATCCTATTATAACAATGTATAACAATAAAAAAATTATATTTTTAAAAAATAATTCGCATCTTTAAAAAAAATGAATTATATAAAAATATATTTAATTATAGTTTATGTTAACATAATTTATTATTATATCTGTTTATATAACAGCATAATTAATTATATTTTTTTTTAAATGATATTAATGATGTTTAAAATACTTTCATATAAATTTATCATTATTGATAACTCAAATAATTTATTAAAACTATAATTTATTAAATATTTATTTAATTCAATTTTAAAATAAAAAATATCTAGGATGAAAATATGAAAAAAAAAAATACAAAAAAAACGTCATCTTTAAATGTTCTTGCTATTGCAGGTTTAAAACCTTATCAAAAACAACATAACGAACAATACATGAATGAACATCAAATATTACATTTTAATAAAATTCTTCAAACTTGGAAAAATCAATTAAAAAATGAAATTCATCATACTTTATTCTATATGCAAGATAAAGCTACAAATTTTCCTGACCCAATTGATCGTGCAACACAAGAAGAAGAGTTTAGTTTAGATTTGCGCAATCGTGATAGAAGTCGAAAATTAATTAAAAAAATTGAAGACACTTTAAAAAAAATTAAAGAAAAAGATTTTGGCTACTGTGATTCTTGCGGGATTGAAATTGGTATTCGTCGTTTAGAAGCTAGACCAACGGCTAATCTGTGTATTGATTGTAAAACATTAGCAGAAATTAGAGAAAAACAAATGACTGGTTAATTTTTTAAAACTTAAAAAATTTAGAGAAGGATATTCAATTGATTTATGTGATCAATAATGAGTATCTCTTCTCAATAATAAATCTATATTAAAAATAACTTTTATTCTCTAGAATCAATATAAAAATATGTAATTTATTATTATATAATCAAATATATATAAATATTATTTATCAAATTAATTGCTAAAATTAAAATTGTTAATTAATTGTTATAGTCTACTATTGTGATTTCATTATGCACATTATTATAATTAAATATATTCTTAAATATCTGATACATTATATTTTAAAATAGCTCAAAAATAAATTAATAAAATGTATTCTAAATATATTAAAAAATAAAATACATTTATTAATAAAATCAGATAATATTATTAAATAAAATTTTTAAAAAATTAATATATAATTATTTATTATTTTAACCATTAAAATAACTAATACAAAATAACATATTCTTAATACAAATATTAAAATGTTTTTAACCTTTCAAAAAATAACTTTGCCAATATATGGTAAATGACGATAAGATTGAGCATAATCAATACCATAACCTACTATAAAAAAATTTTTTAAAATAGAAAAACCGATAAAATCTACATTAATATCTACTTCGCGACAGTCTGGTTTATCTAAAAGAGTACAAATAGATAATGATTTTGGATTTCTCAGTTTTAAAATATCTAATACTTTACTTAACGTTTTTCCTGAATCAATAATATCTTCAACTATTAAAACATGTTTATTATAAATATCTTCATCTAAATCTTTTATAATTTTTACATCTCCACTAGATGTGATTCCTCGACCATAGCTAGAAGTAGTCATAAAATCTACTTCATGTTGCAACTTAATTCTTCTACACAAATCTGCTATAAATATAAAAGAACCACGTAATAATGCAATTAATATCATTTTATTTTTACTCTTTTTATATTTTTTAGTAATTTCTTCTCCTAATTCTCTGACACGAATATTAAGTTCTTTTTCAGTAATGATAATTTGAATATTATGTTTCATAATATTAAATAAATTTTTAGCATAAATTATAATGTGTGAAAATTTTAAATAATATACTGATGTTTATTAAAAATATACAGTTTTTAAAAAATAAATTTCTCTTCATATATTTAAAAATAAAACATTTCTGTTTTAACTATTGCAGTAATCACAATCATTATGTTATAAAAATTACTTAATTAATAAAATGTTTCAGAAATTTTTAAAAAATTTAAAAAAATTCATATTCTATATATATTAGAATATTATTTATGTAATATTCTCTATATAATTAGAAAATTTTATTTTAAAATACAATAAAAAATAAATTTTTATAAATATATTATTCGTTCATATAGAAAATTAATAAATTCATAAAAAAATATTCATGTCTATGTATAGCCTCTTCACTAGAATAGCTATTCTAATTATTATAACTAATCATGATATGGTGAGCTCAGATTATTTTTTTAAACCCGCGCATATTTAAAGCGGGTTTTTTATGATATCAATATAAGGAATTATATAAATATGAAAGTATTAAAATTTGGTGGAACGTCATTAGCTAATGCAGAAAAATTTTTATCTGTCGCTAATATTATAGAACAAAATATGATCATTAATCAAATTGCAGTAGTACTTTCAGCTCCTGCTAAAATTACAAATAACTTAGTAAATATCATTGAAAATATAGATAAAAACGACCAAATGTTAGAAAAAATAAAACTGACAGAAAATATATTTATTACATTAATTCATGATCTATCAAATATGCAAGAAAATTTCTTATATCAAGAAATACAAAACATTATAAAAAAAGAATTTGATCAATTAAAAAATATAATTCATGGAATTACATTATTACAACAATGTCCAGATAATATTCGTGCAATGATTATTTCTCGTGGTGAAATACTTTCTGTATTAATAATGAAAAGTATTCTTCAAACTAAATATCATAATGTCACTATTATTGATCCTGTAAAAAATTTTGTATCTTTTAGTAATAATTACTTAGAAGCTACTATTGATATACATTCTTCTAAAGAATATATTAATAAATTAAAAATAAAAAAAGATGAAGTTATCTTAATGCCTGGTTTTATTTCTGGCAATCAAAATAAAGAATTAATAGTTTTAGGACGCAATGGTTCTGATTATTCTGCTGCTGTTTTAGCCGTATGTTTAAATGCAAATTGTTGTGAAATTTGGACAGATGTAGATGGCGTATTGACTTGTGATCCTAAAATAGTTTTAAATCCTTACCTATTAAAATCTATATCATATCAAGAAGCTATAGAATTATCTTATTTTGGTGCTAAGGTTTTGCATCCGCGAACTATTGCTCCTATTTCAGAATTTAATATTCCTTGTTGGATTAAAAATACTAACAATATTCAATCAAAAGGTACTTTAATTTGCAACACACATGATTCTGAAAAAAATGGTTTAAAAGGAGTTACTCATCTTAATGATATAGTAATGTTAAATATATCTGGAAATTATATTCAAGATTTAAGAAATATAATTCCACGTGTATTTACTAGAATCCTCAAAAACAACATTAAAATTTTTCTAATTAATCAATCTTCTTCAGAAAATAAAATGAATTTGTTTATTTCTAAAAATGATCTTTCAAAAATTTTATATTTATTAAATAAAGAATTTCAATTAGAATTACAAAACAAACTATTGAATACTTTTAAAATACGAAAAAATCTATCTATTCTATCAGTGATAGGATCTAATATTCATATGCAATGTAATATATTATCAAAAATTTTTTCTATTTTAAATCAATCAAAAATTAATATTTTTGCTGTTTCACAAGGGGCTTCTAAACATTCTATTTCACTAGTTATTCATCAAGAAAACGTTTTACAAGCAGTTCAAAATGTTCATTATGAATTATTTAGCAATAAAAAAATAATTCATGTGTTTTTAATTGGAATAGGTGGAGTAGGTAGTACATTAATCAATCAAATATTAAAACAAAGAAAATATTTAAATAAAAAAAATATAATAATTAAAATTTGCGCCATTGCAAATTCTAAAAAAATATTATATTTAGATAATATAATAAATTTATCTAATTGGAAAAGTAGTTTTGAACAATTTTCAAAAGAATTTAATATAGAAATATTGAATCATTTAATTAAAAATAATCATCTATCTAATTCAGTTATAATAGACTGTACATCTGATCAAATATTATCAGAAAAATATGTAGATTTTCTTTATAATAATTTCCATGTAGTCACCTCAAATAAAAAAGCTAATACTAGTCAATTACACTACTATAAAAAAATAAGAAAAGCTATTTCAATAACAAATAATAAATTTTTTTATGAAACTAATGTAGGAGCCGGATTACCAGTTATAGAAACTATTAAAAATTTATTTCAAACAGGTGATAGTTTAATTCGCTTTAAAGGAATATTATCTGGTTCATTATCTTTTATTTTTGGAAGATTAGAAGAAGGTATTTTACTCTCTCAAGCTACTCAAGAAGCTAAAAAATTAGGTTTTACTGAACCAAATCCATGCGATGATTTGTCTGGAGCAGATGTTGCTAGAAAATTACTTATTCTTGCACGTGAATTTGGATATAACATAGAATTAGAAGATATTAAAATTGAAGCATTATTACCAGATATATTTAAGCATAATAAAGATGTTGATGAATTTTTACTAAAATTACAAAAATTAGACTCAATATTTTTTAAAAAAATTAATAAAGCGTTAGCTAATAATAACGTATTAAGATTTGTTGCAACAATAGAAAATAACAAACAATTTTTTGTCAAATTAGAAGAAGTGAATATTCATGATCCATTATACAAAGTAAAAAATGGTGAAAATGCACTAGCATTTTATACTAATTATTATCAACCAATTCCTTTAGTATTAAGAGGTTACGGTGCCGGTAATGATGTAACAGCATCTGGAGTATTTTCCGACTTATTACGTACACTATCATAAAACGCGTTAGGATAATATTAATGATTAAAATTTATGCACCAGCTTCTATTGGTAATGTAGGAGTAGGATTTGATATTTTAGGTGCAGCAATCATTCCAATTAATGGAACTTTATTGGGTGATTTTGTTACAATAAAATTATCAACAAAGTTTAAATTAGTTAATAAAGGTATATTTTCCAATCAATTACCACAAAATACTCAACATAATATTGTTTGGAAATGTTGGTTAAAATTTTGCAAAATTATAAAAAAAAATATTTCGGTATCGATTACACTTGAAAAAAATATGCCCATTGGATCAGGTCTAGGATCTAGTGCTTGTTCAATAGTAGCTACTTTAGTAGCAATGAATGAAATATTTAATAAACCTTTAAATTCCAATGAATTACTTCTTCTTATGGGAGAGATAGAAGGAGAAATATCAGGAAGTATACATTATGATAATGTTTCTCCATCTTATCTTGGAGGATTACAATTAATATTAGAAGACTCTGAAGTAATTAGTCAAAAAATACCGAATTTTAAAAATTGGTTTTGGATAATAGCTTGGCCAGGTATTAATATTTCCACTTCAGAGTCAAGAAAAATACTACCAAAAAAATATACAAAAGAAATTTGTATTAAAAACAGTCGTTATTTATCTGGATTTATCCATGCTTCATATAGTCAACAACCTAATTTAGCCGCACGATTAATGCAAGATTTTATAGCAGAACCATATCGTATGAAATTATTACCTAATTTTTTAAACGCAAAAGAACATATTAAAAAAATTGGAGCAATAAGTTGCGGAATATCTGGATCAGGACCTGCTATTTTTTCTGTTGCTAATAATATATGTATAGCTGAAAAAATATCTTTATGGTTAAAAAAAAATTACTTACAAAATAATACAGGATTTGTTCATATTTGTTTTTTAGATTTGAAAGGTGCACGAAAAATAGGATAAAATAATGAAACTTTATAATTTAAAAAATCATCAAGAACTAGTAGATTTTGAAACAGCTGTTAAATTAGGATTAGGACAAAAACAAGGATTATTTTTTCCAGTTGAATTACCTGTTTTAAAACCTATTGAATTATCAAAAATATTAAATATGGATTTTATTACACGTAGTACTGAAATACTTTCTAAATTCATTCATCATGAAATATCTAAAAAACAACTATATAAACATGTTCAAGAAGCATTTTCATTTACACATCCATTAAAAATAAATATTACAAAAAATATAGACTGTTTAGAATTATTTCATGGACCAACATTAGCATTTAAAGATTTTGGAGCCCGTTTTATGGCTCAAATGATATTATTAATGAATAAAAAAAATGAAACTGTAACCATTTTAACTGCAACATCAGGAGATACAGGAGCAGCAGTAGCACATGCATTTTATGGAATGAAAAACGTTCGAGTGATTATTTTATATCCAAAAGGTAAGATTAGTAGTTTGCAAGAAAAATTATTTTGTACTTTAGGTAAAAATATAAAAACGATATCAATTAATGGCAGTTTTGATGATTGTCAAAAATTAGTTAAAGAAGCTTTTAATGATAAAAAACTTAAAGAATCAATAGGATTAAATTCAGCTAATTCTATAAATATTAGTAGATTATTAGCCCAAATTTGTTATTATTTTGAAGCTTTTTCTTTAATATCAGAAGAACAAAGAAAAAACTTAGTGATAGCTGTTCCATGTGGTAATTTTGGAAATCTAACAGCTGGTTTATTATCTAAAGCTCTTGGTTTGCCAATTAAATCATTCATCGCGTGTACTAATTCTAATGATACAGTACCAAGATTTCTGACTAGTGGAAAATGGCATCCTAATAAAACTATATCTACAATTTCTAATGCTATGGATATTAGTCAACCTAATAATTGGGCACGTATTGAAGAATTATTTAATAGAAAAAAATGGAATTTAAAAGAATTAAGATTTGGAAGTGTTTCTGATGACGCTACAAAAAAAGCATTAAAAGAATTGTTTGCATTAGGCTATACATCTGAACCTCATGCTGCAATAGCATATCAATTATTAAAAGATCAATTGAAAGAAGGAGAATTTGGTTTATTTTTAGGAACTGCACATCCAGCTAAATTTAAAAATACTGTAGAAAAAATATTAAATAACCAAATCACATTACCAAATGAATTAAACAATCGAGTTAATTTGCCATTATTATCTTATAATATCAATCCTGATTTTCAAAAATTAAAACAATTTTTAATAACTAAATAAATATAATCTAGAGAGGATAAAAAAGAAATATTTTCCTCTCTAAAAATAATATTATATATATTTCTTAAATTAATCATCTTAAATGTTAAATAAAAAATGAACAATATCACCATCTTCAATATGATATTCTTTTCCTTCTATTCGACATTTTCCTATTTCTTTAATTTTAGTTTCATTTTTATATTTTATAAAATCTGTATATTTAATAATTTGTGCTCTAATAAAACCTTTACTAAAATCAGTATGTATTTTATGAGCTGCTTGAACACTAGTACTACCTTTTAAAATTGGCCATGCACGAATTTCTTTTTTACCTGCAGTAAAAAAAGTTATTAAATTTAATAAATTATAGCCAGAAGAAATAATTTTTTTTAAACTTAATATTTTAATATTAAAAGCTTCCATAAAAGATTTTTGTTCTTCATCATTCATTTTGACTAGATCTAATTCTAAATTAGCATAAATTGGAATAACTATAGATTTTTCTTGATTAGCTTTTATATATAATTGATTTAAAAAATACTCAGATTCTTTTTCTTCATTAATATTAGCAATATACATAGTTGGTTTGATAGTTAAAAAATGTAGATAATCAATTATTTCTTGTTCATCTTGATGCAAATCAAGTGTTTTTAACATTGAAAAATTTTTTAAGTGATTAAAACATTTTTTTAAAACATATATTTTTTTTTCTATATCTCTGTTGTTAAACATTGTTTTTTTTTCTAATTGTAATATAGCATTTTCACATAAATCAAAATCAGATAATATTAATTCGGTATTAATAATATCTATATCTTTAATAGGATTAATGATATTATATATATGAGTAATATTATCATTTTTAAAACAACGAACAACATGTGCTATAGCATGTGTATCTCGTATATTATTTAAAAACTGATTACCCAATCCTTCTCCTTGAGCAGCTCCTTTAACTAAACCAGCAATATCTATAAATTCTATAGAAGCATTAATTATTTTTTTTGGAGCAAGAATATTAGCAAGATTATTAATACGTTCATCAAAAACTGATACAATGCCTATATTGGGTTTAATAGTACAAAAAGGAAAATTCGCAATTGCTGAATTACCTTTAGTTAAAAGATTAAATAAAGTTGATTTTCCAACATTAGGCAAACCGATAATGCCACATTTAAAACCCATATTTTATGTACCTTGAAAGATATAAAATATTATTTAATTATATTTCTAGATAATTTATTAAAATTTTTTTTTCTATAGCATTTAAAATTGATTTTTGAATCAAAATTTTTTCTTCTTCTGTAGGCATAGACAAAACAAAAGAGGCTACTTTTTTCTTTTCTTCTGGACGACCAATTCCAATTCGAAATCGAGAAAAATTTATTTTTTTATTAAAAATATTAATAATATTTCTTAATCCATTATGTCCATTATGACCATAACTATATTTAAATTTTAGAGTACCTGGTGGTAGCTCTAAATCATCATGTACTATTAATATTTCATTTAAATTAAAATTATAAAATGATGCTATTTTAAATATAGCTTGTCCATTAATATTCATAAAAATATTTGGTATAAACAAACGAATATAATACGACTCTATTTTACAAAAAGAAGTAAAACCAAAAAATTTATCTTCTTTTTTAAAATGTTGTGAATAATATTTAGCTAAAGCATAAATATACCAAGAACCAACATTATGACGTGTATTATCATATTCTTTTTTTGGATTAGCTAATCCTACTATCATTTTAATATGACTCAAAAAAAATCCTTGTATTTATAAATAATTATTTTATTTAATATTTGCAAAAATATTAAAAAACATATAACAATCTATTATATGTTTTTTAAAGTTATGATATATATTTATTTAGACTAAAATATAAAAAATACAGCAAAAAAAATTCATCTAATATTATAGTAAATATATTATCTTTGTAAAAGATCTGTTGCTCTTTCCCAATTAACGACGTTCCAAAAAGATTTAATATAATCTAATCTTCTATTTTGATATTTTAAATAATAAGCATGTTCCCAAAGATCTAAACCAATAATAGGGTCACCATAAGTATTAGATATTGTTTTACCCATTAATGGATTATCTTGATTAGCAGTGGAAACGATAGATAAAATACCATTTTGATTAACTAACCATACCCAACCAGATCCAAAATGATTTAGAGCCGCTAATTCAAACTGTTCTTTAAAAAGCTCAAAAGTATTAAATTGTTTTTCTATTTCTCGTTTAAAAGTACTCGTTAGAACAGTTCCAATTTTTAAAATTTTCCAGAAAAAACAATGGTTTATATGTCCACCTGCATTATTACGTAATAAATTTTTATTATCTAAAATAATCTCATTAAAAATAGAAATTAATTCATGAATAGATAGCGAAGAAAAAGTTGTATTTTCTAAAATAGAATTAGTATTATTAATATAATTTTGATGATGTTTAGTATGATGAATTTTCATAGTCTCTTCATCAAAAAAAGGCTCTAATGCATTATATGAATAAGGTAAAGAAGGAAGAACATAACTCATTTTATTTTTCCACTATTGTTGTAATTAAATTATTGTACAATATCTTAAAAGTATTTAATTAAAAATTAAATATTTTTGTAAATTATAGTACACTGATTAAATATTTTATTATAATCATAATATATATTTTTTAAAAGTCTCGAAAATAAAATCACAAAATATATAACATAACTATATTAAAACACAAAGTGTTTTAAAAAATGAGATTTTGATGTCTACAACTCAAGAATTCAATTTATTAAGTAATAGATTTCGTACATTTTATCCTGTTGTCATAGATATTGAAACAGCAGGATTTAATGCACATACTGATGCAGTATTAGAAATTGCAATAATTACATTAAAAATGGATGATTTAGGATGGTTACATAAAGAAAATACACTACATTTTCATATCAAACCATTTAAAGGATCTATAATTAACTCTGATGCAATAGCTTTTAATAAAATTGATCCATTTAATCCATTACGCGGTGCGATTAGTGAAAAACAAGCAATTCAATCTATATTTGACATAGTAAATAAAGGAATTAAAATACAAGGATGTAGTCGGGGGATTGTTGTAGCACATAATGCTAATTTTGATCATAATTTTTTAATGGCTGCTATTCACAGAGCAAATATAAAAAATAATCCTTTTCATCCATTTGTAACATTTGATACAGCATCATTAAGTGGATTAGTAGTAGGTCAAACAGTATTAGCTAAAGCTTGTAAAGCTATTGGATTATCATTTGATAATAATCAAGCTCATTCCGCATTGTATGATACTTTGCAAACCGCTAATCTTTTTTGTGCATTAGTCAATCGTTGGAAAAAATTAGGTGGATGGCCTATTCATTTAATTAAAAAATAAAAAATATTTAAAGATTCTAAAATATATAAGATATGACATTAGTAATAAAAATTTAAAATATAAAATTTTTTATTTAATGTCATATCTAACTATTTATATAATAATATATATTTCTATGAATTATTCAGATGATATGATATTTTTTTTTACTGCTTTTGATATTAATTCTTTTAATGCACCATTTTCTAACATATCAAGCATGATACTACAACCACCAATTAATTCACCATTAATCCATAACTGAGGAAATGTTGGCCAATTAGCATATTTTGGTAACTCATGTCTAATATCTTCATTTTCTAAAACATCAATATAAGCAAATTTCTCACCACAAGCAGATAAAGCTTGTACTGCTTGAGCAGAGAAACCACAACTAGGAGATTGAGGAGTGCCTTTCATATAAATTAAAATTATATTATTTTTAATTTGATTTTTAATTTTCTCAATAATATTCATATTTATTTCCATTTTGTAAGATTATATAATATATATTTTTATAAAAATATTATATAAAATTTTTTTAAAAAAAATATAATAATTAATAGACAAAAATATTTTTTTTTGCAATACTGAATGCAATTAAAGGGGCTGTTTTTGGATTTGACAAAATTATCAGCAAAGTAAAGTGCATGCCGAGGGACGGTTTGCCTCGAAAAAAACCGTAAAAAAATAGCTGCAAATAATAACAATAAAAACTACGCTTTAGCAGCTTAAAAAACTGTTTTAAAGCCTTTCCTTCTTAACCTCCCTCTTTAGGAATAAGAAAACAAGAAAGTCATTAAAAAGAGAAAACGTGGACATTCAGCTTGGAAATGACACGAAATAATATTACAAGCTATATATCTAAAATGCGTTTTTCCAAATTAGATAATGAAATTAATACAGAAAAACTAAGCATGTAGTACTTTATTAGTAGAAATTTTGGACGCGGGTTCAAATCCCGCCAGCTCCAAAAATTTATATTTATCTTAAATTATCTTAAATACTAATATTTATGCTATTTTTTTTAAATATTTAAAAAAATTTTTTAGACCAATTTAATTTAGAATTTAATGTTTTAAAATAATTATAGCTTTTAGGATGAATGAGATTTAAATAATAATGACTTCTACGAATAACAACACTTTCATTTTTTTTAACTGTTAAAATATTTTGACTATCACAGCTAATTTTTAAGTTTTTTTCAATATCAGAAAATCTTAAACAAATAACACTATTACTCTCAATGACTAAAGGACGAGCAGACAAAGTATGTGGAAACATAGGAATTAATACAATAGCTTCTAAAGAACCTGCAATAATTGGTCCACCAGCTGAAAGTGAATAACCAGTTGAACCTGTTGGAGTTGAAATGATTAATCCATCAGCTCTCTGAGCAAAAGAAAATTTATTATCAATATATACTTCAAATTCTATCATATGAGCTAAATGCTTAGTATGTAATACTACTTCATTAATTGCTATACTAGATTTAGACACTATATTTTTTTGACAAATTTTTACGTCTAACATAAAACGATTCTCTAAAAAATATTTTCCAGACAATACTTCTGATAATTTTTTTAGACTAGTTTCTGGATTTAAATCAGTTAAAAAACCTAAGTTACCTCTATTAATTCCAATAATTTTAATGTTATAAAATGATAAAATACGTGCTGCACATAATAAATTACCATCTCCTCCTATAACAATTGCTAAATCACATAATTGTCCAATTTCAGATAATGTAGCAGTTTTAGGATTATCTAATTTTAATTCTTGAGCGATAGAACATTCTACAATCACTTCGTAACCATTTTTGATCAACCATTTATATAATTTTTTATGCGTCATTAATGCGTTTGTGAAACGTGGACGTCCAATAATTCCAATAGAACTAAAATATTGCTTCATTACATAAAAATTCCAATAAAATATAATATATTTTATATTATAATAAATAACCTTGAAAGATTAATTATAAACCTTATAATACTTAATAATTAAATATTAAAAATGGTAATTTTATGAAAAATCATCAAGATGAACAAGTTTTAGATAATAAAAAAACAAATATAAAAAACACAATTACATGTCAAAATAAAAAAATAGAAGATTTAAAATTGCAATTATCAAACAATCAAAATAAAATTAATGATATTACACTACGTAAATTAGCAAATATAGAAAATATAAAAAAAAATACACAACAACAAATAAAGAACATTAAACAAACTGAATTAGAAACATTTTTAAAAACGATCATTCCTATCATCGATTCTTTAGAAGATATCGTAATATTATCTAATGAATTAGAAAAAAAAGATCAACCTTTAATAGAAGGTATCGCTTTAACATTACAATCTTTGCTAAATATACTATATAAATTAGGTGTAAAAATTGAAGGCAAAAAAAATGACATCTTTAATCCTAAACTACATAATTCGATTTTAATTCAATCATCTTCAAATACACCACCTGGTCATATTATTTCTGTTCAAAAAAATGGATTAACTTTTAATAAAATATTATTACGTAAAGCTATTGTAACTATTTCTAAAAAATAATTCTTTATTAGAATTATATTTTTTATATATCACTAAATAAAATAATATTTAAATTCAAAAGTATTTTATTTTTTTTAAATTTCAAACCAATTAATTGGTTTTTGACCGTTTTTTAATAAAATTTTATTTGTTAAAGAAAAATGTTTACATCCGAAAAATCCTCGATATGCTGATAAAGGAGAGGGATGCGATGCTTTTAATATATAATGATTATTGTGGTTAATTAAAATAGATTTTTTTTGTGCATCATTTCCCCATAATAAAAAAATAATAGAATTTTTATGTAAATTAATCATAGAAATAACTTTATCAGTAAAAATATTCCATCCTATAGAACTATGTGATTTTGGTTTTCCTGATTCAACTGTTAAAATAGTATTTAATAAAAAAACACCTTGTTTTGCCCAACTTATAAGACAACCATGTTTAAAAACAAAATTTTTTTTAAAATCACTATTTAACTCTTTATATATATTTTTTAAAGAAGGTGGTATATTTTGATGTTCTGGAACAGAAAAAGATAACCCATGAGCTTGATTGTGAGAAAAATACGGATCTTGTCCAAGAATAACAACTTTTATATTATTAAAACATGTTAAAAAAAAAGCATTAAATATATCTCTTTGATGAGGATAAATAGTATTATGCAAACGTGATTGTTTAAGAAATTGCATGATATTAAGAAAATACTTTTTTTTTTTCTTGAAATAAAAGGTCTTTCCAAGATAAATTAGATGTCATTTTGTTTAATTTCCGTTTTAAGTAATAATAACTAAAAAAATAAATTTTTAAAATTATATATTTAAAAAAATGTTTATTTAATTTAATAAAGATCAAGGAAAATATATATTATGATTTTAGTAACACAAACTGCACCAAACTTTATAGCACCAGCAGTTTTAAAAAATGGTGAAATTATTGAGACATTTGATCTAAAAAAATATGCTAATGGTCAATCTGTTATACTATTCTTCTGGCCGATGGATTTTACTTTTGTCTGTCCTTCAGAAATTATAGAATTTAATCAATTATATTCAGAATTTCAAAAAAGAGATGTCAAAATTGTAGGTGTATCTATTGATAGTGTATTTGTTCATCAAGCATGGCAGAAAACACTACCAAAATATGGTGGTATTGGAAAAATTAATTTTCCTATGATTTCTGATATCAAACATGACATTCAAAAATCTTATGGAGTTGAACATCCAACATTAGGTGTAGCACTAAGAGCTTCATTTTTAATAGATTGTAATTGGATTATACGTCATCAAATTATTAATGATTTACCATTTGGTAGAAATATACATGATATGATACGTATGGTAGATGCGCTAGATTTTCATAATAAATTTGGAGAAGTATGTCCTGCTAATTGGAAAAAAGGAGACAAAGGTATCAAAGCTTCTTCTGAAGGAATTTCTGAATATCTAAGTCAGTATTCTTAAAAAAAAAAATTAAAGTCAGCAAAAAAAATTTTATGCTGGCTTTATTTTTTTTTAGTATTAAAAATTACTAATAAAACTATTAAAATAATAAAATCAATTTTTAAATAAAATTATCATCATTAGCATCAAAATCATCTGTAGCGTTATTATCAAAATCTTCTGAATTTGATTCATATTTATTAGAATTTATATCATTATGTTTATAATTTATTAAATCATTATTTTCATTTTTATCAAAAAAATTTTCTTCTATATGATTATCTGATATTGATGTATAAGATGAATGAACAGTATCAAATATTTCTTCTTCTGGTTTACTATGATTGAATACATTCATTAACATATTTCCTAAAATCATACCACCTGCTACACCTGTAGCTGTCTGTAAAGCACTGCTTAAAAAACCATTACTTCTATTATTCCCAGTAGGGTAATGATTAACAACAGGTAAAGATTGAGACATAGGTGAATTAGGAATAGATGAATTAGCATAATTAGATTGTGAAATATTTTCTTTATTTCTCCAAATATTATTATCATTAGATGTGGATTGCGGTTTAAAATTAGGATTTGTTTTAAAAAAACTAGATAAGAAACTAGGTTTTTTATTAGATTCTTCTACATTGAATTTATGAATTTTTTTTTCTAATTCCTCAATTTTGTTGCTCATTTTCTTAATAGCTGTTTCTTGAATCAATATTGTTTGAGTCATATAATAAGAAGAAGCAGGTTGTTTAGAAACTAAATTTTGAATTAAATTATCTGCTGATATATCTCTTTCAGAAGAATTTAATTCAGTTTGTTTTAAACGATAAAATAAATTTTCTATTAAATTTTTTTCTTCGTCTTTCATAATTTATATCTCATTATTTATTAAGTTACATTAATATATTATATTATATCATATTACTTTTTAACAATTTTATATTAATACTTTCATTTAAAATAAACAACACAAAAGATATATTTATTATAAAAATATATATTATAAAATAATTTAAAAAAAGAATAGTTTTCTTTATATGCATCTAACTGTTGAATTATGTTATACTTTTAATTGAATTATTTTTTTATTATACAGAGATAAAAGTTCTATGAAAGATGCTGCAAAAGATATTATACACGTTAATATTGAAGAAGAATTAAAAAGATCTTATCTAGATTATTCTATGTCTGTGATAATTGGTCGTGCATTACCTGATGTCAGAGATGGTTTAAAACCTGTACATCGTAGAATACTTTTTGCAATGTATGTTTTAAATAATGATTGGAATAAAGCATATAAAAAATCTGCTCGAGTCGTAGGTGATGTCATAGGAAAATATCACCCACATGGTGATTCTGCCGTATATGATGCAATAGTTCGTATGGCTCAAAATTTTTCATTACGTTATATGCTTATTGATGGTCAAGGTAATTTTGGTTCTATAGATGGTGATTCTGCAGCAGCTATGAGATATACGGAAGTTCGCATGTCTAAAATCGCTCATGAATTATTAAATGATTTGGAAAAAAATACTGTTGAATTTTTATCTAATTATGATGGAACTGAAAAAATTCCTGAAATACTACCAGCAAAAATACCTAATCTTTTAATAAATGGTTCGTCAGGAATAGCTGTTGGAATGGCTACAAATATTCCTCCGCATAATTTACATGAAGTAATTAATGGATGTTTAGCTTATATTGATAATCAAAATATTACTCTTCCAGAGCTTATTAAGCATATTCCAGGACCAGATTTTCCAACAGCAGGTATTATTAACGGAACATCAGGTATTGAAGAGGCTTATCGTACAGGAAAAGGTAAAATTTATATTCGAGCACGTAATAAAATTGAAAAAAACAAAAAAAACAAAAAAGAATCTATTATATTTGATGAAATACCGTATCAAGTGAATAAATCACGTTTAATTGAAAAAATAGCAGAATTAGTAAAAGATAAAAGAATTGATGGTATTACTGCTTTACGTGATGAGTCTGACAAAGATGGTATGAGAATTGTTGTAGAAGTTAAACGAGAAACAATATCTGAAATAATTTTAAATCAATTATACGCTTTAACTCCATTGCAAATATCTTTTGGTATTAATATGGTAGCTTTATGTCACGGACAGCCAAAAGTTTTATCTTTAAAAGAAATATTAAAAAATTTTTTATCTCATAGACAAGAAATAATTATCAGACGTAGTATTTTTGAATTAAATAAGATATCAAATCGTATTCATATTCTAGAAGGATTTAACACTGCATTTATAAATATTAATTTAATTATTGAGCTTATCAAACTTTCAGGTAACTCAACTGATGCTAAAAATGCAATAATTCAAAAACAATGGATGTCTGAAGATATAAAAAAATATAATTTTACACAATCAAAAAATATAATATTACCTCAATCTGATAATAAAAAATATTTTTTTAGTAAAATACAAGCACAAGCTATATTAGATTTACGTTTACATAAATTAACAAATTTAGAACAAAAAAAAATTCTTTTAGAATATAATGATTTAAAAAAAAGACAACAAGAATTAAAAGAAATACTTGACAATCCCAATTGCATGTTAAATGTCATTAAATCAGAATTATTATCAATACAAAATAATTTTAGTGATAAAAGACGGACAAAAATTACTAATAATCATCCTAATATTAATATCGAAGATTTAATTACCCAAGAAGATGTAGTAGTTACGTTATCTCATTCAGGATATGTAAAATATCAACCACTGTCTGATTATAATGCTCAAAGACGTGGTGGAAAAGGAAAATCAGCTGCAAAAATAAAAGAAAAAGATTTTATAGAAAGTTTAGTTATAGCAAATACACATGACACAATATTATGTTTTTCTAGTAAAGGTATTTTATATTGGATGAAAGTATATCAATTACCGGAATCTAGTAGACATGCTAAAGGTAAACCTATAGTTAATCTGTTACCATTAAGTACTAATGAAAGAATTACAGCTATATTACCAGTAAATGAATATCAAGATAATCTTAATATCTTTATGACTACTGCATATGGAATAGTAAAAAAAAGTTCTTTAAAACAATTTAAAAAACCTAGATTTTCCGGAATTATAGCTATTAATTTACATGAGCATGATGAATTAATTGGGGTAGCTCTGACAAACGGTAACAATCATATTATGTTATTTACACAAAATGGAAAAGTAGTACAATTTTTAGAAAATAGTGTTAGAACAATGGGTAGAACTGCTTCTGGAGTTAAAGGTATTAAAATTAAGAAAAACGATAAAGTTGTATCATTAATAGTTCCTAAAAATGAAGGATCTATTTTAATAGCAACAGAAAATGGATATGGAAAACGTACAAAAATAATTGATTTTCCTATTAAATCACGCGCAACACAAGGTGTAATATCAATTAAAATTACAAAAAAAAATGGAAAAATTATAGGAGCAATACAAGTTTTTGAAAAAGATCAAATTATGATGATTACTAATGCAGGTACATTAGTCAGAATTAGAGTATCAGAAATTGGAATATTAGGACGTAATACACAAGGTGTCATATTAATAAGAACATCAAAAAAAGAACAAGTTGTTGCTTTACAAAGAATTATCGAACCTATATAAATAATATTTATTTATAGTTTTTAAAATAAATAAAATAAAAATCAATACATCTTTGTACTTTTTAAAATAAGTTAAATTTATTATGAAAAATAATATTTTTGTTACTAAACGTGATGGAAGAAAAGAAAAAATTAATTTAGATAAAATTCACAAGGTATTAAATTGGGCATCAGCAGGACTTCATGATGTATCTGTATCACAAGTTGAATTATGTTCTCGAATTCAATTTTATAATAACATTACAACTATTAATATTCATGAAACAATTATTAAAGCTGCGGCTGATCTAATCTCGCAAGAAACACCAGACTATCAATATATGGCCGCAAGATTAGCAATTTTTCATCTTAGAAAAAAAGCATATGGTCAATTTACACCACCAGAATTATATGATCATGTTAAAAAAATGGTAAAATTAGGAAAATATGATAAAGAACTATTATATAACTATTCTTATTCAGAATTTATACATATGAACTCTTTTATTGATCATTGGCGAGATATGAATTTTTCATATGCAGCTGTAAAACAATTAGAAGGTAAATATTTAATACAAAATCGCATTAGTGGAGAAATATATGAAAGTGCACAATTTCTGTACATTTTAATATCTGCATGTATATTTTCTCAATATCCAAAAAATATCCGAATGAATTATATTGAACGTTTTTATAATGCTATTTCAACTTTTAAAATTTCATTACCTACACCTATTATGTCTGGAGTGAGAACACCAACTCGTCAATTTAGTTCTTGTGTGTTAATTGAATGTGCTGATAATTTAAATTCTATTAATGCTACTGCTAGTGCTGTTGTTAAATATGTTTCTCAACGTGCAGGAATTGGAATTAATGCCGGGAAAATTCGCGCATTAGGTAGTCCAATTAGAAATGGCGAAGCTTTTCATACTGGTTGCATACCTTTTTATAAATATTTTCAAAGTGCTGTAAAATCATGTTCACAAGGTGGTGTTAGAGGTGGAGCTGCAACAATTTTCTATCCAATTTGGCATTTTGAAGTAGAAAGTTTACTAGTTTTAAAAAACAATAGAGGAGTAGAAGAAAACAGAGTACGTCATCTTGATTACGCTCTTCAAATTAATAAATTCATGTATCAGAGAATGTTATCAAGAGGCATAATTACCTTATTTAGTCCTTCTGATGTACCTGATTTATATGAAGTTTTTTTTTCTAATCAAGAAAAATTTAAAGAATTGTATGTAAATTATGAAAATAATAACAAAATAAGAAAAAAAACTATTAAAGCAGTAGAATTATTTTCATTAATCATGCAAGAAAGAACTTCAACTGGACGAATTTATATACAACATGTTGATCATTGTAATACACATAGCGCATTTAATCCTTTACTATCTCCAATAAAACAATCTAATTTATGTTTAGAAATCACTTTGCCAACTAAAGCACTAAACAATATTGATGATACTCAAGGAGAAATTGCGCTATGCACATTATCAGCATTAAATTTAGGTGTAATTCGTGATCTTAAGGAATTAAAAGAACTAACAATATTATCTGTACGTGCACTCGACGAGATATTAGAATATCAAAATTATCCAATTTTAGCAGCTAAAAAATCAGCGATATCCAGACGTGCTCTTGGAATTGGTGTCATCAATTTTGCTTATTATTTAGCAAAAAATAAAGTTCGTTATTCAGATGGAAGCGCAAAAAATTTAACACATAAAACATTTGAAGCAATACAATATTACTTATTAGATGCATCATGTGAACTTGCAAAAGAAAAAGGAAAATGTTCTTTATTTCATCACACTAATTATTATTTAGGAAAGCTGCCTATTGATACATATAAAAAAGATATTGATGAAATATGTCATGAACCACTACACTTAGATTGGGATTTATTACGTTTAAAAATTAAAAAACATGGTTTAAGGAATTCGACACTATCTGCTTTAATGCCTTCAGAAACATCTTCACAAATATCTAATGCAACAAATGGTATTGAACCACCAAGAGGTTTCATTAGTATTAAAGTATCTAAAGATGGCATTTTAAGACAAGTAGTACCAGAATATAAAAATCTAAAATCACAATATGAATTACTTTGGGATATTCCAAATAATACAGGATATTTACAACTTGCGGGGATCATGCAAAAATTTATTGATCAATCGATTTCAGTTAATACTAATTATGATCCAAAAAAATTTATAAATAATAAAATTCCTATGAAACAACTTTTATATGATTTACTTTTAGCTTATAAACTAGGCATTAAAACACTATACTATCAAAATACTCGAGATGGTTCTGAGGATCATCAAGATATTATATTCGATTCTACATTAGAAAATATATGTGACAGTGGTGCATGTACTATATAAAATGTATAATATAAAATTACATTTAATCTTAGGACAAATATTATGTCTTATACTATTTTTTCAAAAAAAAAAAATAATCAACTTAAAGAACCAATGTTTTTTGGACAACCTGTCAATATTGCGCGATATGATCAACAAAAATATAATATCTTTGAACAGTTAATTGAAAAACAATTATCATTTTTTTGGAGACCTGAAGAAATAGATTTATCTCGTGATAGAATAGATTTTCAAAATTTACCTGATCATGAAAAACATATTTTTATTAGCAATTTACAATATCAAACATTACTTGATTCAATTCAAGGAAGAAGTCCAAATATAGCTTTTTTACCAATTATATCCATCCCTGAATTAGAAACATGGATTGAAACATGGTCATTTTCAGAAACGATTCACTCACGTTCTTATACGCATATTATTAGAAATATTTTTAATACTCCTTCTCTAGTTTTTGATGATATCATATCAAATAAACATATAAACGATCGAGCACAAAATATTTCTATTTATTACGATGAATTAATTAACATGACTAGTTATTGGCATTTATTTGGAGAAAGTTCACATGTAATTAATCAAAAAAAAATTAATATAAATTTAAATTTATTAAAAAAAAAATTATATCTATGTTTAATTAGCGTTAATGTACTAGAAGCCATTAGATTTTATGTAAGTTTTGCATGTTCATTTGCATTTGCAGAAAGAGAAATTATGGAAGGAAATGCAAAAATTATTAGATTAATAGCTCGTGATGAAGCATTGCATTTAACAGGAACTCAGCATATATTAAATATTTTAAGTAATATAGAAAATGATAATAATATGAAAAATATAGTTTCAGAATGCAAACAAGAAGCTATCAATATATTTATTTCAGCTGTACAACAAGAAAAAAAATGGGCTGAATATTTATTTCAAAATGGTTCTATGCTTGGATTAAATAAAGATATTCTTTTTCAATATATAGAATATATTACAAATATTCGTATGCAAGCAATAGGTTTTAACACTATTTTTAAAAAACAATCAAATCCTATTCCTTGGATTAACAATTGGTTAAATTCTGATTATGTACAAAATGCTCCTCAAGAAACAGAAATTAGTTCTTATTTAGTTGGTCAAATTGATTCAGAAATATCTGATAATGAATTTAAAACATTTAAATTATAAAGTATGCAATATAACATTATTACAATAATTAATATTAAAAAAAAAATTATTTATAAAAAAAATATTTCACTATTATTAATATTAAAAAAAAATGAAATTAATATATCACATCAATGCTGTTCTGGATATTGTGGTTTATGCAGAATTGAATTAATACAAGGGAAAATACGTTATTTAATAAAACAGCCTATGGCTGCTTTATTTACATCACAAGACATTCTTCCATGTTGTTGTATACCTTATGGTAATATTGTAATTAAAATATAAAAATATTTTTTATTTAACTTGAATTGATGTTAATGCAATAGTATAAATGATTTCTTCTACCGAAGCTCCTCGTGATAAATCATTTACCGGTTTCCTTAATCCTTGCAACATTGGACCAATAGAAACAATATTTGCAGAACGTTGAACTGCTTTATAAGCTATATTACCAGAGTTTAAGTCTGGAAAGATCAATATATTCGCCGATCCTAAAATCGGTGAATGTGGTGATTTTAATTTAGAAATAGTTTCTGAAATAGCAGCATCATACTGAATAGGACCATCAATAATTAAATCTGGTCTTTGTTTTTGAATAATAGCAGTTGCGTGTCTAACTTTTTCAACTTGATACCCAAATCCAGAATAACCAGTAGAATAAGACAACATAGCAATACGTGGTTCTATATCGAACATTTTTGATGAATCTGCAGATTGAATTGCAATCATTGCTAATTCTTCTGCATTCGGATCGATATTAATAGCACAATCACCATAAACTAATACTGTATTTGAAAGTAACATAAAAAAAATTGATGAAACTAAATGATTATTAGGATATGTTTTAATAATTTGTAATGCTGGACGTATAGTATCTGATGTAGTATTTACTGATCCAGAAACTAAACCATCTACTTTATTATCTTCTAATATTAAAGTTGCTAGAACCATATTATCTTCTATCTGTTTCTTAGCAATAGATTCATTCATTCCTTTATCTTTTCGAATATCTATAAGACGAGAAATATATTTCTTTTTTATTAAAATAGGATTAATTATTTCAATATTTTTACTTAAATTAATATTATTATCATATGCTATTTGGTAAATTTTTTTAGCATCACCTAATAAAATACATTGTGCAATTTTTTCAGATTCACATATTGAAACTGCTTTTAAAATTCGTACTTCATATGATTCAGGTAATATAATACGTTTATTTTTTATTTTAGATAATAATTTTATATAATAACAAAATTCTTTTGGTGAATATTTTTTTATATAATTATTTTTTTTATTTAAAAAAAATTTATTAGATATACAAAAAAAACTAGTAATAAATTTTTGTAATTTTTTAATATATATTTCATTTTTTAAATGAAGATTAAAATTAAAATTATCTAATTGAGATAATATTTCCATGGTATTTTTTTTTGTAAAAAAAATAGAAATAGATTTTTTTATTAAAAATTTACAAGAAAAAATGATATTTGCTTTTGATACTGATATTCCAGTTAATATCACACACTGAATTTTATTTTTTTTAAAATCTAATAATTTTATTATATCTATAAAATTATCTATACGACTAAAAGGAATTATTATTAAAGTATTTACATATGTTTTATTTAACATATTTTCATAACTTTCATCAAATATCATAATTTCTTCTATAATATTCGTGCTCTTTTTAATTAAATACACATCATTAATATTGAGAAAATTTAAAATATCTACTGTATTTATATTTAAAATCTTTCTATTCCAAGGAATATAAGCAATAATTGAAAAAAAATGATCTTTAAAAAATTCTTTAGATATAACTATGTCTCTAATTTTATTTTTATGTTCTTTTAAAATTGCTAATTTATCTATAAAAGAATACTTTTTATCTATTAAAAAAGGATTATGAATTTTATTAAAAATAATACCTAAAATATTTTTATATTTTCTTTTTTCTAAAAAAAAATTTATTTTTTTTTCTTTATTTATAACATATTCTACAGAATCATTTTTTAAATTATCTATAAATATTACTTCTGCATTTAAATTTTGTGCAAGATCATAATTAATTTTTTCAGCATGAATATGCTCATGCTTATTGATACCTTTAATCAAAATTAATTCATATGATAATTTTTTTTTATAACAAATATCCATAATATGTTCAAATAAAGCTAAGTATTCTGGAGATTCAAAAAAAAATTTAGAAAAATCTATATTTTTTAAAGTATGAATAATTTTTGAAAAATATTTATTAATAATTAATGTACTATAGTCTAATTGATTTTTTATACAAGAAAAATACAACATAGATTGCTTAGATGGATTATTGTTATTTTTTTTATTAAAAAAATACAGCATACTCAAACTAATTGCGGTTAAACCAACATGTTTATCTAAAGGAATTAACATTATAATACGTGACATAATTATTCCTATATATTTTATTATATGAATCACAATAATACTAAAATAACTATTATTTTTTATTGATTATATTAATAGTTTCTTGAGCTATTGCTAATTCTTCATTTGTTGCAATGACGAATACTGGACGAGACCTAGATTCAGTAATTAATCCTGATTTTCCTCCTACAGTTAAATAATTAAGCTTTAAATCAATTTTAAAATTTAATAAAGCTAGTTTAGAAAATGTTAATTCTCTAATTAAAGATACATTTTCTCCAATACCTCCAGTAAATACTACTGCATCTAAACGATTTTCCATTAAACTCATATAGCCAGAAATATATTTAGATAAACGATGACAAAATACCTGAACAGATCTTTTTGCAGCTTTTTCTAAATTATATGCTTTTTCAAAATAACGAAAATCACTACTAATTTCACTAAGACCTAATAATCCTGATTGTTTATTTAAAATCATTTCAATTTTATCGATACTAATATTAAGTTGTTTATGCATAAAAAAAATAATTGAAGGATCTATATCTCCACTACGAGTTCCCATAACTAATCCTTCTAAAGGAGTCAAACCCATAGAAGTATCGACACATATTCCATTACAGATAGCTGAAATTGAACATCCATTTCCTAAATGACATGTAATAATATTTAAAGAATTGAATTTTTTATTTAAAATAATCCCCATTTCATGAGCTATATAATTATGACTAATACCATGAGCACCATAACGTCTAATTCCATGTTTCTTATAAAATTTATATGGTATAGCATATAAAAAAGAAGTTTCAGGCATGTTTTGATAAAAAGAAGTATCAAAAACTGCTACGTTAAAATTTGATAAAATAGAATATTTTTTTATAATAGTTTTAATTCCAATTAAATTAGCTGGATTGTGCAATGGAGCAAAACAAGTAGCATTTTTAATACAATCTATCACATAATCATCAATTAAAATAGATTGTTTGATTTGATTACCTCCATGTACTACTCTGTGTCCTATACCAATTATTTTTTGACAAATGCTTTTTTGTTTTAATAAAATATGATCTATAATAAAATTTAAAGCATCTTTATGGTTTATATGTGAACCTATTTTTTTATTATATTGTTTTTTTAAACAAGTCCATTTAACATATGTATTAGATAGAAATAAACATTCTACAATACCATATAAATATTTTTTTTTATTTTTAGGATCTAAAATTGCAAATTTTATAGACGAACTACCACAATTTAAAACTAAAATTAAATTCTTCAATTTATTATCCATTATTCTTATTGATAAAATGAAACATACTAGATTTTTTTTATAACTAAGAGATTATAATGCTACAAAAAAAAATTATAAAATTAATGGGAGTTAAACCAAAAATTATCCCAAAAATAGAAATTCAAAATTGTGTTAATTTTTTAAAAACATATTTATTGCATAACATTACTTTAAAATCTTTAATTGTTGGTATTAGTGGAGGACAAGATTCTACATTAACAGGAAAATTATGCCAAATGACTATACAACAGTTAAGAGATGAAACAAAAAATATGAATTATAAATTTATTGCATTAAGAATGCCGTATGGAATTCAATGTGATGAACAAGATTGTCAAGATGCTATAAATTTTATAAAACCAGATCAAATTTTTAATATTAACATTAAACCAGCAATTTTAAGAAGTGAAAAATCTTTACGAAAATCAGGCATTATTATTTCAGATTATGTTAGAGGTAATGAAAAAGCTCGCGAAAGAATGAAAATACAATATAGCGTTGCTGCTATGAATCAAGGTCTTGTAGTTGGAACAGGCAATGCAGCAGAACATCTAACTGGATTTTTTACAAAATTTGGAGATGGTGGAACCGATATTAATCCTATTTATAAGTTGAATAAACGACAAGGTCGTTTATTATTACGAGAATTAAATTCTCCTAAACATTTATATTTAAAAAAACCTATGGCTGATTTAGAAGATAATCACCCACAACAAGATGATGAATCTGTTTTAGGTATTACATATAATGTCATTGATGCTTACTTAGAAGGAAAAAAAATAGATATTAAACAACAAAAAAAAATAGAAGTAATATATTTTAAAACATTACATAAACGTTTTTTACCAGTAGTACAATAAAAAATATTTAATGTAATATAATTTTTTTTTGTTCAATAGAATGTATTTGAATTTTAATAATTTCGCTGACAGGATCTTCAGGACAATGTTCTACAAAATATATTAAATCTGTTAATGCTACATGATTACATTCTAAATGTGCATATATTAGTCCACGATCACGAATTTCATATGGATCATTAGGATCAATATGCAACAATAAGTTAGTGACGTTTAATGCTAATTCCATTTTTTTTTCTTCCATTAATGCAGATTTTAATATATCTAGCATTTTACGAATAACAGCAATCGATTCAGATTTATATAAATCATTTTCATATAATTCTGCTGTTGGACTAATATTGCCTTTTAACCAAACTTCTAATGTATGTGTATCTAAAATATCCCCATTAAAGGGATTAATAAGCCATTTTTTCTCATTAATCCAATCTGCTCTTAAAATTAGTTGAGTAGGAAATACAACAGGATTTAATGGTAATTTTAATTCTTGAGCAATATGTAATAAAATAATTCCAAGAGATACTGCTGTTCCTTGACGTGTTTTTAATACATTGTCAATCCATATTACATCTGAAAGTTTATAAATACCACTTGCACCACCAAAATTCCAATGCATATAAAATAATTCTAACAATTTTTTTAATTGTTTATTTGGTTCATTTTCTGACGATACATAAGATTTAGCTTCTTTTATTCTACTTTTTAATTCAGATAAAACACAATTAGCAGGAAAATCTTCTCGAATCGCTTGAGAAGCAGCAATAATAGAATCAAAAAGTGATAATTTAGAAAAATTAATATTAGAAAAAGATTTCATATTATTAGTAGTAATACTTTTTTAAAATAATAAAAATTTAGATAATATAAATTTTATTGAATTAATATATTTAATATTAAAATATAACATTTTTTTTTATTTTTGTTAATAAAACATTATTTATGTTATAAAATATTTAAAATTTTATTTATTATATTTTCCTATAGTTACACGATCATTCCCTCCATAATCTTGATAAGACTGTATTTCACAAAAATCATATTTTTCAAATAAATGCTGTACTGCTAATTTTTGTTTCCATCCATGCTCAATTAATAACCAACCACCAAAAAATAAATAATTTGTTGATCTTTTGATAATTTTTTTAATTTCAGATAAACCATTTTTATCAGCTATTAAAGCATTCAAAGGTTCAAAAAAAATATCTTGTTTTAAAAGTTGCATTTCTTTAACACTAATATATGGTGGATTACTTATAATAATATTAAATTTTTGATTAATATTTGAAAACCAATCGCTAAAATGAAAAGAAACATTTTTAAACTTGAATTTTAATGCATTAATACGAGCTATTTTAAGAGCTTTTTCTGATTTATCAACACCGATAATTTTCCAATTAGGACAAATACTTGCTAAAGCTAAAGCAATTGCTCCGCATCCAGTACCTAAATCAAGAATTAGAGCAGAATTATTATGAATTTTAGATAATGCTTGTTCTACTAAAATTTCTGTATCCGGTCTTGGAATAAGAGTATCATATGACACACGTAAAGACAAAGACCAAAATTCTTTTTCTTTCATTATATAAGCTATAGGTTCTCCTAACGATCTACGATAAATAATATGATTTAAACTTTTATATTGTTTTTTTGTTAATGAAATATTATCTGCTTGCATAATAAAACTATAAGTATACTTAGTCACGTACGATAGTAATAATTTGGCTTCATATTGAGGATTATCAGAATAACATAATTTTTTAATACAATATTTAATCCAATTTTGAATATTCATATTTTTGATTGAGATAAAGAAGATAACATATCTGCTTGATATTCTTGACTTATTGGATCAATAAGAAAATCTAATTTTCCTTGTAGGACTTCATCTAATTTATAGATTGTTAAATTAATTCTATGATCTGTAATTCTATTTTGAGGAAAATTATATGTTCTATTTCGATCTGATCTATCTCCACTACCTAATAATATTTTTCTTATAGAAGAATTTTCTTGATGAGTTTTTTCTAATTTTGCTGCATAAATACGTGCAGATAAAATAGATAATGCTTTAGCTTTATTTTTATGTTGTGAACGCTCATCTTGACATTCTACTACTTGTCCAGTAGGAATATGCGTAATTCTAATAGCAGAATCAGTTGTATTTACATGTTGGCCTCCAGCTCCTGAAGATCGAAAAGTATCAATTTTTAAATCAGCAGAGTTAATTTCTTCTTTTTCAGCTTTAGGAATAACAGGCATAACAGCTACAGTACAAGTAGAAGTATGTATTCTTCCTTGTGATTCGGTTTCTGGTACTCTTTGTACACGATGACCACCTGATTCAAATTTTAAACGTCCACATGCACCTTTTCCTTTAATTTTTAAAATAATTTCTTTAAATCCTCCTTTATCACTTTCGCTAGTATACATAACTTCTACTTTCCATAAACAAAGTTCAGCATATCGAAAATACATTCTAAATAACTCACCAGCAAAAATTGCAGATTCATCGCCACCAGTTGCTGATCTAATTTCAATAAAACAACTATGTTGATCATTAGGATCTTTAGGCAATAATGAAGTACTAATTTCTTTTTCTAATTTTTTTTGTTTTTGATTTAATAAATATAATTCTTCTTTAGCTATCTCGTGCATTTCTAGATCATTTAATAAAAACTCAATATTTTTAATATCTTTATTTAATGTTTCCCATTGAATAAAAATTGTTATTATCTTAGATAACTTTAAATATTCTTTAGACAAACTTTTAAAATATTCTCTATTTGTAATAATATCTTTCTGAGTAAGCATACATTCCAGTTCTTGATAACGATTATGTAAAGATTTTAATTTATTTAAAATAGAATTATTCATAAAATCCTTATAATTAAAAGTATTGCTTAAAAATATTTTTTAATTAAAATTAAACTATGTATTATAAATATAATTACATATTTTATAAAATATTTTTTATTTAAAAAAATTTTTATATGTATCAAAAAAAATGTTTACATCACAAAATTATATCATTTTAAATGATTTCATTGTAATTTTAATTACAACTAATATCACAATCTTTTTACATTACTCAATGAAAATTAAAACAATCTATACATGGTGGCCATCACCTGCAAAAATTAATTTATTTTTATATGTAACAGGTATACGTCCAAATCGGTATCATAATATACAAACATTATTTCAATTTTTAAATTATGGTGATAAATTAAAAATTATTCCTAATAATACAGGTAATATTCAATTATTTACTAAAAATAAACATCTCTTAAATAAAAAAAATAGTATTATTACTGCTGCTAAATTATTAAAAAAAAAAGGATTACTTCATAAAAGATTATGTAATTCTTTACATGGAGCGCAAATATTTTTAAAAAAAAATATACCTATAGGAAGTGGATTAGGAGGCGGTTCATCTAATGCAGCAACTACATTAATTGTTTTAAATAAATTATGGAATACACAATTTACTTTACAAGAACTATCTTCATTTAGTCTAGAAATAGGATCAGATATACCTGGTTTTATTATGGGAAAAACAGCAATTATTGAAGGAATAGGAGATATATTATATCCTATTAAACAAAAAGAAAAATGGTATGTAATTATATATCCTAATATTACTATTTCAACAAAAAAAATGTTTTCCAATCTTTGTTTTATCAAATATACTTCTAAAAAATCTATTCAAGAATTATTGACTTTACCTTTTAGTAATGTTTTTGAAGAAATAGCAAAAAACAAATTTATTAAAATAAACCAATTAATTTCAATATTATCTTCATATGCTCCATTTCGAATGACAGGTACAGGTTCGTGTATATTTTCTGAATTTAATGACAAAAAATCTGCACAAAAAATATTTCAACTAATACCAAAAAATACAAAAAGTTTTATAACAAAAAGTGTTAATATTTCACCATTACACAAAATTTTTAATTAATTAAAACATATTTATAATTGAAAAAATATCTTAGTATCAATTTATTTATTAAAAATTTTTAAAATAAAAATATTATTTTTGAATTAAACAAAAAGGTTTTTTTATGCCAGATATGAAACTTTTTTCAGGAAACTCTATTCCGAAACTAGCAAAATATATTGCTAATCGATTATATATTAACTTAGGAAATGCGTCTGTAGGTCGATTTAGTGATGGTGAAATAAGTGTACAAATTAATGAAAATGTAAGAGGTGGTGATGTTTTTATAATTCAATCTACTTGTTCACCAACTAATGATAATATAATGGAACTCGTAGTTATGGTAGATGCCTTAAGACGAGCTTCTGCTGGTAGAATTACTGCAGTCATACCATACTTTGGATATGCTCGTCAAGACCGCCGTGTAAGATCAGCAAGAGTTCCTATAACAGCAAAAGTCGTAGCTGATTTTTTATCTAGTATTGGAGTCGATCGTGTATTAACAGTAGATTTACACGCGGAACAAATACAAGGTTTTTTTGATGTACCTGTAGATAATGTTTTTGGTAGTTTAATTTTATTAGAAGATATGTTACAAAGAGAGTTAAAAAATCCTATTGTTGTTTCTCCCGATATAGGTGGAGTAGTTCGAGCAAGAGCAATTGCCAAATTACTTTATGATACTGATATGGCAATTATTGATAAAAGAAGACCTCATGCTAATGTATCTCAAATTATGCATATTATTGGAGATGTTGCAAATCGCGATTGTATTTTAGTAGATGATATGATAGATACAGGAGGTACTCTATGTAAAGCAGCAGAAGCTCTGAAAGAAAGAGGTGCTAAAAGGGTATTTGCATATGCTACTCATCCTATTTTTTCTGGTGATGCTGCAGTAAATTTAAAAAACTCTGTTATTGATGAAGTAGTAGTATGTGATACAATTCCATTATCAAAAAAAATTGAATTACTTCCAAATGTACGAACATTAACTTTAGCAGGAATGCTAGCAGAAGCTATTAGAAGAATTAGTAACGAAGAATCTATTTCTGCTATGTTTGAACATTAAATATATCTATTAATTTTTAACACAATTATTTCTAAGCACACTATAATTTTGATACTAACAATGTGCTTAGTTTAATATAATAAAAAATTATACATATAATAAAAAAAATGAATGAATATAGAATGATGTATATAATAATTATAATAAACTTTACTAAAATAACTTAAAATAAACAGTATAAAATATACTAATATTATACCTCTAAAGATTCCAAATATACCTCCTAAAAAAATATTATAATAAGTTACATTTAGTTTTGTAACAATTTTTTTTACATAAAAATTTATAATACGCTTTATAATAAAAAAAAATATCATGACGAATATTAGAGTATTATGTGTTAAAAAAATACTTTGAATAGAATTTTTAAAAAAATAAAAAAAGTAATTATATTTACTAAAAAAATAAAAATTCCAAAATAAAAAAAACAAAGAAATTATTTCTTGATACAAACCACGTAATAATCCAAAAAAAAATGAGATCACAATAGTAAAAATGATTATATAATCTAATACAAACATAATATTTATAATGATTTTTTTATATATTTTATTATTTATATATGTTATTAAGAAAAAAGTTCTGAAATAGCAAAAAAAGAACCAAAAATTAAAATAAGATCTTCTTTTTTTGCTATCATAGACACTGTTTTATAAGCTTCATGTATACTATTAAATATAGATGTATTATGAATAGGAAATGCATGTTTTAATTGTATTTTAGTAGCAGTACGAATATTTTTTAAAGGTGATGTCCACCAATAATCAATTTTGTTTTTTAATTGATTTATAATACCTAAAATATCTTTATCTTGTAATATTCCTACTACTGCATGTATTTTACCTGTGATATGCATTTCATCTAATTTATTAAATAAATATAATGCAGCATCAGGATTATGAGCAACATCTCTAATAACATAAGGAGAAACAGAAATTATTTCAAATCTACCTGGCAATTGAATAGTAGCAATATATTTTCTTATAATGTTTTGATCAATTTGAATACCAGAATAATAAATAGAAGATAAAGCCAAAGCAGCATTAGACAAGGGTATTTGAGTGATAGGTAAGTTATATAATTGAACATTAGGATGAATAAAATTCCAATAATTATCTTTCTTGTTCCAAAACCAATCTATATTAATTTTTTTTAATATTGTTTTTTTTTCTAAAGCTATTTTATTCATAGAATTTGGAATGTTCGTTTCACCAATTACAGCAATTTTATTTTCTCTAAATATACCAGATTTTTCACGTGCAATACTTTCACGATCTTTACCTAATACATTCACATGATCTATACCAATATTAGTTATTATAGATACATCAGAATTAATAATATTAGTCGCATCTAATCTTCCTCCTAAACCGACTTCTAATATTATAAAATCTAATAGATATCTTTTAAATAAGATTAAAGCTGAGAGCGTAATAAATTCAAAATATGTTAATGAAATAGACTGTCTTATAAGTTCGATATTTTGAAAAGAAGAAATATGATCTTCTGCATTTAATACCAATCCATTAACTCGTATTCTTTCTTTATAATCAAATAAATGAGGAGATGTATATAATCCTACTTGATAACCTGAATACAACAATAATTGTTCTAACATTTTACAAGTCGTGCCTTTACCATTTGTTCCGGCTACTGTAAAAATAAAAGATTTAAAATGCAAAACATCTAATTTTTGTGCAATCCATTTTAATTTAGTAAGATTAACTGTTTTTTTTGTATTTAATCGTTCTAATTTTTTAAGCCACATAGATAAAGAATAGTTTTTATTAATCATATTACTCTTATTTTTTTTAAAATTAAACAATGATATTTTAATTTGTTTATAAATTATATTGTTATAATACATGCATTAATATTAGCTTGATCTAAAACTTATAACATTACATTGTAGAATATATTTTTTAAAATTATATAAGTATTTTAATATTATATGTACTATATAATATCATTTAACTAAAATTAAATAGATAATTGAACTAAATAAATTAATTCATTTGGATATATACCTAAAATAAACAAGAGCATTCCTGAAATAAATATTATCATTCCAGATGGAGTATAAACCCAATCACTAGATATATTAATTTGATTTTTTACCAAATGTAATGGCTGTAAATATAAATTTAAGATAACTCTTAAATAACAATAGAGACCTAATAAAGTGCTAATTAAAAATGCTGAACCTATGATCCATAAATGCTCTTTTATAATAATAGATAATATATAAAATTTACCAATAAATCCTAATGTCATAGGAATACCAGATAAAGATAAAAATACTAAAGTAAGTATAATAGATAAAAGAGGATGAGACCAAAACAATCCTTGATATGAATTTAACAAATCTACATTATTAGTTTTATATTTATGTGTAATAAAATTCATAATACCAAAAAATGCTATATTACTAAAAAGATAACTATACAAATATATTGCACTAGCTTCTAAAGAAAATAAATAATTCTTATTTGATACTAAAAATATTATAAGAAGATATCCTAATTGAGATATAGACGAATAACCAAATAATCGTTTAATATTATTTTGAAATAAAGCCATCAAATTTCCAAATAATATAGAAAGAATAATTATTAATGATAATATAAAATATATTGTTTTATTTGAATAAGAAACGTGTGATAAAAAATTTAACAAAACACTAAAAACAGCAATTTTACCAGAAGTAGAAAAAAAAGATAATACAGCTGCAGGAGTGCCTTGATAAATATCAGGTGTCCATAGATGAAATGGTACAATAGATAATTTGAAAAATAGTGATAAAAGTATCATACTGATTCCAAATAATACAACTAATACTTCATTAGTAGAAATATTATTTAAAAGTGGAATAATAGACGTAAAACTTAAATCTCCAGAAACGGAATAAATCCATGCGATACCAAATAGCAAAAAACTAGATGACACACCAGATAAAATAATATATTTAAAAGCAGCTTCTAAAGAATATTTTTGATAATGCGAATAAGAAATTAAACCAAAAATTGGTAATGACAATATTTCAATATTAATAAAAAAAGAAGCCATATGATGAGATATAATTAATGCTATCGCTCCTAAATGTGAAATAATTATTAAAAAATAAAATTCTTCTTTATTATAAGCATAACTTTTTAACCATTCATATCCAAACACGCAAGTACTAATACTGGATAGTATAATCATACTAATATATAAAATAGAATAATGGGTTATATAAAATAAACCATTAATATCTATTGGTAAAATTTTGATTAATAAATATAATGAACAAAATGAAGAGATAAATCCAAATATACTTAATAGAGCAACAAAAAAGTGATTTCGATTATAAGAAATAGATAATATTACCGTCATTGCAGTAAATATCATAATCAACAAAGGCAGCAGCGCTGTTAATTGTTGTAAATTTATTGTCATTGCTAATTAAAACCTTATCTGTAAAATTAAAATGATTAAATTCTTTTTTGAATCGTATGTATAGAATTATACGAAATGTTTATAATAGCTTGTGGATACAAACCTAGAAAAATTAATATACATACTAATAAGATCGTGATAAATAATATTCGTTTTGGAATAAACATAACAGAATTATTTGCTTCACATGAACCATAAAAAATATTTTGTATAAAATTTAAAGAATAAACAGAAGAAAAAACGATGCCAATTGTTGCTAAAATTGCAATAAATGGAAAAATTTGAAAAACACCAGATAGAATTAGAAATTCACCAATAAAATTACCAGTTCCTGGAATTCCTAAATTTGATAAAGCAAAAAATAAAGATAAACCTGGAACCCAATAAATACAAGACCACAAACCTCTCATAACATTAATATTGTGAGTTTGAAAAAATTTATATAATTGTCCAGATAGAATACATAAAGCTGTCGTAGTTAAACTACTTGATAAAATTTGAATAATAATACCTTGCAGTGCGATTTCATTATTGCTATAAATGGCAATTAAAATTAATCCCATATGAGAAATAGAAGAATAAGCAATAAATTTTTTAATATTTTTTTGTGAAAAAGCTATCCAAGCACCATAAAATATACTCAATAAACCTAAAAACATTGCTATTGGAGCAAATATATTAGTGGTATTAGGAAATAAAACTAAATTATATCGTATTAATGCATAAGGAGCAGTTTTAAATAAAACACCAATAATTTCAACGGATCCACAAGAAATAGATTTAGAATGTAAATTTGGTAACCATCCATGTAATGGAACAATAGGCATTTTTATAATAAATGCTAAAAAAAAACCTATCATCGCAATATATTCTACATCTTTATTTATATTTGCATGAAGAAGTATATTATAATTAAACGTCAATATATTAGTACTGTGATAATAACTAAAAACTATTAATAAAATAGATGATAATAATATTAAACCAGAGGTTTGTCCGTATATAAAAAACTTATTGGCAGCAATAATAATTTTATTTTTTTTATTTTGATCACTCCATAAAACAATTAAAAAATACATTGGAAGTAACATAATTTCCCAAAAACAAAAAAATAAAAATAAATCACAAGCTATAAAAATACCAATAATTCCAGTCATCACAAACATAAAATTACAATAAAAAAAACCTTCATTTTCTTTTATTTCATTCCAAGAAGATAAAATTGCTATAATAGATAAAACAGAAGCAAATAAAAGCATAATAATCGAAAATCCATCGATCGCAATATTAAATTCAATACCAAATCGTATAATCCACGGTATAATTAATTGACGACTCCAATTGAAATGATTATTAATCATAAAAAAACTATTATAATCTTCAAGAAATATTATAATTGTGATAAAAAAAATTAAAATTGTTCCTAATAAAGCAATCCAACGAGGTATTGTTTTCTTTATTTTGTAAGAAAATAAAGAAAAAATACTACTTAACAACGGAATGATAATTAACAAAGAAAGTAACATTGTTTGTATATTCCTATTATTTACTATAACTATTTAATAAATGAAATATTTTATTTCAAAATCGATAAATTAGATAAAATTCTTACATATTATTTTTTTAATATAAAAGAATTAAAATAAAAATTATATTAATACCTAATATCATTGATGATACGTACCATCTTATATAACCATTACTAGTCTTTAATAAATATACATTACATATTTTTGTAATCTTTAAAAAATAATTCATAATTTTATTAAATGGATCATAAGATAATATTTTAGATATATATATATAAATATTTATAACAAAAATATTATACATATAATCAAAACCCCATCCTTTTAAAAAAAAGTAATGCATTTTTTTTATAAATGGAAATTCAAAATATTTATTAATCAAAACAATTTTTTTAATCCATAAAAAATAAGCTAAACATATTCCAGAAATAGATAATATGCTAGATATTATTTCAAAAACAAACTTATTATTTTGTAATAAATCAAAAATAGGAAATACATAAAATAATGGTAATGATATGTATGATCCTAACACAGTAGATAATAATAAAAGAACACATAATGGAAGATGATGTTTGAAACTAGTAATAGGAACAACTGGATCAATATGATGATTATAATTACCATGAAAAATTAAAAAAATCATTCTAAATGTATATAAAGACGTTAAAAAAGAACAAAATAAAGCAATAGAAAACAACCAAAAAGATTCATTTTGTAAAACATTAAACAAAATATTACCTTTACTATAGAAACCAGCAGTTAATAAAGGAAATGAAACTAAAGATCCCCCTCCAATTAAAAAATTAATATATAAAAAAGGTAATTTTTTTCTTAACCCTCCCATTTTAAATATATTTTTTTTATTATTACATGACACAATTAATGAACCAGCAGATAAAAATAACAATGCTTTAAATATTCCATGCACAATTAAATGAGTAATTGCTGCACTCCATGCTTTAGCTCCTAAAGCTAAAAACATATAACCTATTTGACTCATAGTAGAATAAGCTAAAATACGTTTTATATCATGTTCAACTAAAGCTGATATACTAGAAATCAATATTGTTAATATACCCAATAATTCTATAAAATATAATATTTCTGGAGTTAACAAAAATAAAAAATGAGTCCTAGCAATTAAATATACACCTGCTGTTACCATAGTAGCTGCATGAATTAAAGCTGAAACAGGACTAGGACCAACCATAGCGTCACATAACCAAGTATGTAAAGGCAATTGTGCTGATTTTCCAATAACACCAATTAATAAAAATAACGTAATATAATTTAAATCAAAAATATTTTCTACGCTAAAATATGTTGATAAAAATTTAATTTCTTGAAAATTCAAAGTATTATATTTTTTATATATTAAAAATATTCCAATAATCAAAAAAACATCAGAAATTCTAGTTAAAATAAAAGCTTTAAAAGCAGAACGATAATTGTTTATTTTAGTATAATAAAAACCAATTAGTAAATAAGAACATATACTTACCCCTTCCCATCCTAAATACATAAATAAAAAATTATCAGAAAGTACTAAAATTGACATACTTGCTATAAATAAATTAGTATATGCAAAAAAACGTGAATAACCTTCTTTATTTTCCATATACCAAGAAGAAAAAATATGTACTAATAAACCAATTCCTGTAATTAAAAATAACATACTTATAGATAATCCATCTATAAGAAAACTACAATTAATCTTTAAATCATTAATAGATACCCAACTCCATAATACTTGTGTAAAAATTTGATTATGATTATTATTTATCATAAAACCATAAAAACAAGTAGTAAAAAAAGATATTAATATTGTTAGTATACCTAAATTTGATGTTATTTTGTTAGAAATCATACCCTGCGTAGACGATAAAAATAAAAATCCTAGCAGCGGAAAAAGAGTTATGAAAAAAATAATATTCATCCTTTCATCTCATTTAAAATATCAATATTTAATGTTTTATTACGTTTATAAAATTGTAGTAATAATGCTAGAGCTATACTAGCTTCTGCTGCTGCTAAAGTAATCGTAAATATATACATTATTTGTCCATCAACTTGTTGCCAATAACTACCAACTATTATTAATGCTAATCCAACAGCATTGATCATTATTTCTAAACTAATTAATAAAAATAATATATTACGTCGTATCATTAAAGAAGTTAAACCTAAAATAAATAATATTAATGATAAAAATAATCCGTGAAATAAAGAAATCATGTACTATCACCTTCAATCAATATAAACCAATTATAAGAATTTCTTTTTATTGACATAATGTGTTCCAATATGAAAAACAATCACTAAAGCGGACAATAAAAGAATTGAAGATAGTTCAACTAATAACATATAAGGACCAAATAAGCTGATACCAACTATTTTTGAATCAATTAATAATCTATGAATTTTTTTTTCTTTTAAATAAAATATTGTATAAGTCATAAAAATAAATAAAATTGATGATAAAATACTAGGTCCAATCCAAAGAATCGGTTTAAAAAAATTTTCTTGTTTTGAATAATTTTCTTTATTAACATTTAACATCATAATTACAAAAACAAATAATACTATAATAGCTCCTGCATAAATTATAACTTCTAAAGCTCCAGCAAAAAAAGCTCCAAGAAAAAAAAATATTCCAGATATTGATAGAAAAGAAAGAATTAAATACAACAAAGCATACACTGCATTTTTTTGAATAATTGATAAAAAAGTAGATATTATAGCTATAAAAGATAATGCATAAAAAATAAAATCCATAATAATCTCCTTATGGTAATAAATTCTTCACATTAATCGGTTTAGATTCAAAATCCAAATCACCTATTTTTTTATTTTTAATCGCTACACCTGAAAAATGATAAAAATTATAATCTGGATATTTACCTGGACCCGAAATTAATAAATCTTCTTTTTCATACACTAAATCTTTTCTTTTAAAATCAGATAGTTCCACATCAGGAGTTAATTGAATGGCAGTTGTAGGACATGCTTCTTCACATAAACCGCAAAATATACAACGAGAAAAGTTAATTCTAAAAAAGGTTGGATACCAACGACCATCTGTTTTTTCAGATTTCTGCAAAGAAATACAATCAACTGGACAAACTGCTGCACATAAATTACAAGCTACACAACGTTCTTGTCCATCTAGATTGCGAGTTAATATAATACGGCCTCGATAACGAGTAGATAAATTTAATTTTTCTTCTGGATATAATCTTGTTTCAGATTTAAAAAAAATATTAGAAGCAATCATAAAAAGACTTCTTATTTGTGTATAAAATCCGATAATAATATTTTTTAATGTCATAGATAAAATCTCTTATAAAAATTCATAACAAAAGAAAAAAAGCAGTCAAAAATAAATTTAATAATGTAAGTGGTAAACAATATATCCATCCAAATAATAATATTTGATCATATCTCGGTCTTGGTAATGAAGCTCTGATTAGAATAAACATAAAAATAAAAAATATAGTTTTTAAAAAAAACCAAATACATCCAGGAATCCACGGACCTAACCATCCACCAAAAAACATTGTTACTATTAATGATGAAATAACAATCATAGAAATATATTCACCAATAAAAAATAAACCAAATTTCATTCCTGAATATTCAATATGATAACCGTCAGCTAATTCTTGTTCAGATTCAGGTTGATCAAATGGATGTCTATGACAAACAGCTAAACCTGCTATAAAAAAAGTTAAAAAACCAAAAAACTGAGGAAAAAAATTCCATATGTCTTTTTGACTTATTATAATATCTGACATTTTAAACGATCCTGAACGCGCGACTACTCCCATTAATGATAAACCTAAAAATACTTCATAGCTTAAAGTTTGAACACATGCACGCATAGCTCCTAACAAAGCATATTTATTATTACTAGACCAACCAGCAAAAAGTACAGCATAAACAGATAAACTTGCCATCATTAAAAAAAATAAAACACCTATATTTAAATCAATAATAATAAAATTGGGTGTAAAAGGAATTATAGGAATTACACATAATAAAGAAAGAAAAGCTATTATAGGTGATATAATAAAAATGAATTTTTTACTAAATGGAGGAATCCAATCTTCTTTAAATAAAATTTTAATCATATCAGCGCACACTTGCAAACTTCCCATCCAACCAACTCGATTAGGTCCATGTCTATTTTGAAATAATGCTAATAATCTTCTTTCAATAACACTTAATAACGCCGCAAAAAAAACTGTTAAAAATAAAAGAAAAAAAATATTTAAAAAAGAAAAAAATATGTTTAATATCTTTGCTTCAAATCGTATCATTTAATAAATTCCTGTAAAAATTTAATTTTTTTACCAATTAAAGAAATAGGAAATCCTTTTCTTCCTAAAGGCAAACCTATCTGTTGTTTATTTAAATATTTAGATAATTGTATTGATAAACGATAATTTTTATTTAAACAATTAAATTCTACTATTGAATCTTCTTTTAAATTTAACTTAGCGCTATCTTCAAAACTAATTAAAGCATATTCTATAGGTATATTTTCTATGATTACAGATGAATACTGAGTTAGTTCTTCGTTTCCAAAAAGATGATAATAAGGAATGATGTACCAGTATGTTTCTTCTATAATATTATTAAAAATAATATTTGAATGCATATTAACTTTATTTTTATTTTTTTTAAAAAGATGAATACCTGAATTCTTAGAAAATAAATTTTTACCTATCTGTTTTTGAAATTTATTCCATGATTGAGGTGAATTCCAACCTGGAAACCAAGCAAAAGGAATATGAGACATAGATTTATTAGGTTGATTATAACCTTCCATAGAAAAAGCAAACATGGTATCAATATCAATAGGTTGACTGGGTTCATGAATATTAATATGAGAACGCAAAGATGTTCTTCCACTAGAACGAATTGGAGATCGAGAAATTTTTTGACCATGAATACGAAAACTTGAATTTAATTCTTTTAATTTTATTGGTTCTAAAATTGTATATTTTTTAGCATAAGAGTCAATTACATCATCTAAATTTAACCATGATATTTCAGTTTTATCAATTTTTGATTTAATAAAATGTAACCATTTCCAACTTTCAAATAAACAATAATCATCACTATAAAAATTAGGATCATATACTTGAAAAAAACGCTGAGCTCTACCCTCAAAATTGATTACTGTTCCAGAACTTTCAGTAAAATTTTTTGACGAAAAAGCTAATCCAGATTTTTTATAAGTTTGTGTATATTGATGATCTAAAGTCATAATATTTTCTTGATTTTTTAAAAGATCATCACAATCATATTCAGATATAAAACGATATATGTCGTATTCCATAAAAACTATTGCATCTGCTTTTTTATTTTTAATTTCTTGTAATGCAGATTCTATAGACATTCCTCCAATTAATGCAGTTCCTAAAGCATTAGAAGATGCTGTTAAAAAAACTGCACCAACATGGTGATTAATAGCTTTAATTTTAATAGCATTAGCTATATTTATAGATGCTTGTATTGTTGAACTATCAAAAGAATGCGAACCTGAAATAATTAAAGTTTTTTTAGATGAAATTAATCTCTTAGAAATTAATAATACTTTCTCTTTTAATAAAGGATCTAAATCATATACTTTCGGCAAATTTGGATTTAATTCACATGCAATAGCAGATGCAAAATGTACTTGCTTATGAACAGGTGCAAAATAAGACCATTCAGCGATATCATCTAACTTATTTTCATGTGTATGCAATATAAATAAAGAATTTTTAAACTCTTCAGAAATATGAATATTAGGAGATACGTTCCATTTTGGAATACCATTTAAATAATTAATATCTTTTGATTTTTTTTTAACTGCCTGACGTATCGCTAAAGCAACACGAGCAGATGTTTGTGTTACATCTTCTCCTATAACTAAAATCACATCATAACTTTCAATTTCTCTTAATGATGGAGTATATATAAAATTATTGTTTAAAAATTCTAAAATTAATTTTACACACATCTGTTCTTTATCAGACATTCCATTGGAAAAATTATCTTTTCCTACTAATTCTTGTAATGCAAAATTATTTTCTATACTAGATCTTGTAGAACCGATTCCAATAATACGTTTAAATTTTTTAAAAAAATTCACTCCTTCTTTAATAGCTTCATTAAAATTTAATATAGTTGAATACTTCTTATTACTACAAACAGGATATTTAGGACGTGCACTTAAATATGTATGAGTATAACTAAAACGACCAAGATCACAAATTAAATAATGATTAATTTTTTCATGATATCTATTTTCTATTCTACGAACTTCACCATAACGTTCTCCAATACTAATATTACATCCAACACTACAATTTTGACATATACTAGGAGCATATTGCATATCCCATTTACGAGTATATTTTTGAGAATAAATTTTATCAGTAAATACACCAGTAGGACATAATTCTATTAAATTACCTGAATGTTCATTTTCTAACATACCATCTTCTAAACGACCAAAATAAATATTATTATTCGAACCATATACTCCAAAATCAGTCCCATCTGCATAATGATTGTAATATCGAACACAACGATAGCATGTAATACAGCGATTCATTTCATGTTTTATAAAAGATCCTAAATATTGATTTTTATGTGTTCTTTTGTTAAATCGATACTTACGTGTATTGTGTTGAACCATTACCGTCATGTCTTGTAAATGACAATGACCACCTTCTTCACATACAGGACAATCATGTGGATGATTAGTTAATAATAATTCAGTTATAGCATTTCTAAAAACTGCTGATTCAGTGTTATGCACAGCAATGATAGTCCCATCTATTGCAGGCGTCATACAGGACATAATTAATTGACCCTGATTATCTTTTAAATTTTTATACTGTGTGACAGCACATTGACGACATGCGCCTAAACTACCTAATAAAGGATGCCAACAAAAATAAGGAACATCAATTCCTACTGATAGACAAGCTTGTAATAAGTTATCTGATTCATTTACAATATACATTACACTGTCTATATAAATTTTAGCCATATAAAGAATAATTCCAAAAATGTTCTATATATAAAATGTGATTAAAAAATAAATATTTCTATAAATGTTTTATATTTTCATACTAAATATTATTAGATTGAATACCAATAATTTTTTATTTAAACTTATATGTTTTAAATTAATCCCTGATTCAAATTCAGATCGAAAATATTTTATAGCACTTTGTAAAGGTTCTATGGCTCCAGGAGCATGCGCACAAAATGTTTTTCCAGGACTTAAATGAATACATAATCTTTCTAAATCCTTAATATCATTTTTTTGTCCTCTATTTTCTTTTAAACTTTTTAATATTTTTACAATCCATGGTAATCCATCTCTACATGGCGTACATAAACCACAAGATTCTCGAGAAAAAAATTTTTCTATATTATATACAAGAGCAACCATGTTAGTTTTATGATCTACAGCCATAGCAATAGCAGTACCTAAACGACTACCAGCTTGTCGTATATTATTAAAATCCATTGGTAAATCTAAATGTTTTTCAATTAAAAAATCTGTTCCTGCACCTCCTGGTTGCCACGTTTTTAAATAATAACCAGATTTCATACCATGAGCATAATCTTCTAAAATTTCACGAGCAGTGACACCAAAAGGTAATTCCCATACGCCTGGATTATTTACCTTTCCTGAAAAACCCATTAATTTAGTTCCAGTATCAGAACTATGGGATAAATTTTTATACCAATTTACACCATTTAATATGATATTTGGAACATTAGATAATGTTTCAACATTATTAACACAAGTAGGTTTACCCCATAGTCCAAAAAATGCAGGAAAAGGCGGTTTAGATCGAGGATTAGCTCTTCGACCTTCTAAAGAGTTAATTAATGCTGTTTCTTCTCCACAAATATAACGTCCAGCTCCAGTATGTAAAATGATTTCACAATTAAAATTACTGCCTAAAATATTGGATCCAATAAAACCAAAAAATGTTGCTTCTTGTATAGATTTTTTTAAAATATATTCAGCTTGAACATATTCACCTCTTAAAAAAATATAAGCACGCGATACATTTAATGCATATGCTGATAACATTATGCCCTCAATTAACTGATGAGGTATTTTTTCTATTAACAATCGATCTTTATATGTTCCTGGTTCCATTTCATCTGCATTACATATTAAATAAGCACTATTTTTTTTATCTGAACTATTTTCAAACATTAAAGTCCATTTTAAACCAGTAGAAAAACCAGCACCTCCTCTGCCTTTTAGACCTGATTCTTTTATTATATTAATTACATCTTTGGGTAACATATTTTTTAATGTTTTTTTTAAAGCTTGATAACCATTTTTTGAAAAATATTCTTTAATCCAAACAGTTTCTTGATCTTCTCTTAAACGCCATGTTAATGGATGAGTTTCTGCAGTACGTAAATTATTATTATTCATTTATATAACTCCAGTATACATGGTATCGATTCTGGAGTTAAAAAAGAATGTGTATCTTCATTAATCATCATTGTTGGACCTTTGTCACAATTCCCTAAACAACAAATAGGTAATAAAGTAAATTTATTATCCTGAGTCGTTTCTCCTATTTTAATTTTTAATAATTTTTCTAAAGTTATTTTAATTTCTTTATAACCAGTTAAAAAACAAACTACACTATCACAATAACGAATGATATTACGACCAACTGGTTGACGAAAAATTTGACTATAGAAAGTAGCTACTTCTTCAACTTCACTGGGATTAATTTGCAATATTTCAGCAATCGCATAAATAGCTTGATCAGAAATCCAACCACGTTTTTTTTGTACAATTTTTAATGCTTCTATAGAAACAGCGCGAAAATTTTCATAATATTTCTTTTGATTTTCTATTTCTTTTATTTCTTCATTAGTTAATTTAAATTTAATAGAAATTTCTCGTATTTGACTTTTTTTTTATACATAATTATCTATCCACGTCAGACATAACAAAATCTATACTACCTAGATATACAATTAAATCTGATATTAAACTTCCACGAATTACTGAAGGTATTTGTTGTAAATGTGGAAAACTAGGTGTACGTATTCTTGTACGATAACTCATCGTACCACCATCACTAATTAAATAATAACTATTAATTCCTTTAGTTGCTTCAATCATTTGAAAACTTTCATTTGCTGGCATAACTGGACCCCAAGATACTTGTAAAAAATGTGTAATCATAGTTTCAATATTTTGTAAAACACGTTCTTTAGGAGGAGGAGTAGTTAATGGATGATCAGATTTAAAAGGACCTTCTGGCATATTATTTAAACACTGTTTTAAAATAATAAGACTTTGATAAATTTCTTCTACTTTAATCATAACCCGTGAATAAGAATCACTAATGCCTGATCCAATTGGTATTTCAAAATCATAATTTTGATAACCAGAATATGGTCTCATTTTTCTTACATCAAAATTTAATCCTGTAGCGCGTAAACCTGCTCCAGTAACACCCCATTCTAATGCTGATTTTTTATTATATTTAGCAATACCTACAGAACGATTAATTAAAATACTATTTTTTAAAGCAGAGGTAATATAATATTTTAATCTTTTTGGCATCCAATTTAAAAAATCTTTTAATAACACATGCCAGTCTTTTGGTAAATCGTTAGCCACTCCACCAATACGAAACCAAGCTGGATGCATACGAGCACCAGTGATTGCTTCAATTAAATCATATATTTTTTGACGATCAGTAAATGCAAAAAAAACAGGTGTCATACAACCAATATCTTGAATAAAAGTAGAAATATATAGAAGATGGCTATTAATTCTAAATAATTCTGAAAGCATAACTCTGATAACTTCTACTTTTTCTGGAACTGAAATATTAGCTAATTTTTCTACAGCTAAAATATAAGGCATTTCATTAACACAACCTCCTAGATACTCAATGCGATCAGTATACGGAATATAATTATGCCATGATTGACGTTCTCCCATTTTCTCAGCTCCACGATGGTGATATCCAATATCTGGTACACAATCTACTATTTTTTCTCCATCTAATTGTAGTACAATTCTAAAAGCACCATGAGCAGAAGGATGATTAGGTCCTAAATTTAAAAACATAAATTCTACATCATCATTTTTAGGTTGCATACCCCACAATTCAGGTTTAAATCTTAAGCTTTCCATTTCAAGATCTTCTTTTTTTTCATTTAAAAAAAAAGGTTCGTATTCTGTTGCTCTAGCAGAATAATTTTTTCTTAATGGATGCCCTTCCCATGTATCAGGCATAATAATACGAGTTAAATTTGGATGTTTATCAAAAATAATACCAAACATATCCCATATTTCACGTTCATACCAATTAGCGTTAGGAAACAAATTAGTAAATGTTGGTACAGTTAAATCATTTTCTAATAATGGTACTTTTATCATAATATCAGAATTACGTTCAATCGATATTAAATGATAAAAAACCGAAAAATCAACATGAGGTAACTGTTTTCGATTTAATCTTAATCGTTCATCAACTCCATGTAAATCATAAAGCATTGTATAAGGCTGATGCATAGTATGTAAAAACTTGCCAATATCAATTAATATTTCTTTATCAATCCAAATTATAGGAAAACCAGTCAAAGTAACTTGACACATAAATAATTCTTTACCAAACATATCAAATAAAATTTTTACTACTGGATCTTTTTCAAAATCTTCCGATTTTTTTTTAAATAAACAAATATTTTCTTTTTTTATAAAATTGATCATACATATCTCATTACACTGAAGTACTATAATTATCTGTTATCAAAGTTAAATAAATATAATGTTATAAAATTATATATGTATCTAAAAAATTAGTTAAACTATAATAATGATAATATTAATCTAAATTTTTTCTGAAGTCGGAAGATTAACAATATTAATTCTCTTGTTTCTTTTTGCGTTTCTTTCAGATCGCATTTTTTTATGATATATACCTTGTTCTCCTACTATCCAAGATAATGGTCGTCTTTCTTCATTAATTAATTTTTGTAATAACATTAAACCTTGTATATACGCTTCAGGACGAGGCGGACAACCGGGAATATAAATATCGACTGGTAGAAACTTATCTACACCTTGAACAACAGAATAAATATCATACATTCCTCCTGAATTAGCACATGCTCCCATAGAAATAACCCATTTAGGTTCTAACATTTGATCATATAACCGTTGAATCACTGGAGCCATTTTTATAAATGGAGTACCTGCAATGACCATAACATCCGCTTGTCTTGGAGAAGCACGTAATACTTCTGATCCAAAACGTGCTATATCATGTACAGAAGTAAAAGCAGAAACCATTTCAACATAACAACAAGATAATCCAAAATTATAAGGCCAAAGAGAATTTTTTCTACCCCAATTAACTATCTTATGTATTAATTGCGTTAATTTTCCCATAAAAATATTTTTTTTTATATATTGTTCTACAGGATCTACAACAGATTTAGATGTTTGTTTTGGATATTTCTGATAATGATTATTGCTTACTCGAGTTAAAGTATATTTCATTTTATGTTCCATGAAAAAATTAAATTTAAAATAATCTTTATATTATTGTTTAATTAAGATATCCAATTTAAAGCTTTAATACGAATTAAATAAAAAAGAGCTAATAAAAGAGACAGCGCAAAAGCAAAAGATTCAAAAAATCCTATCCATCCAGATTCATGAATACTTACTGACCAAGCGTATAAATATAATGATTCAACATCAAAAATAACAAAAAACATAGCAATTAAATAAAATTTTACAGAAAAATTAATATTAGTATTTACCGCAGCAACGATACCCGATTCAAAAGGTGTATTTTTATTTCTAGATGAAGATCGACCACCTAAAAACCAACTTAATATAAGCATAAAACAGCATAAACCTAAAGAAGCAATGATAAAAATAAAAAAAGACAAACATTCTTGATTAATTAATAATTTTTGAATCATATATCTTCCTTAAAAAAAATTAAAACTGTCTTCTTAAAAAATATATTATATCATTAAATATATTAATGAATCTGTTATCTTTAATAAATAAAAAATTAAAATTCTATTTTTACTTAAATAAAACTTTATTTTTTTTTTCTTAACCCTTGATGAGAGAAAAAGCGACCCCATTTAATAATCATTCAATATTGTAGAAAAATATAATTAAAACATGTAACTAATTAAAAGCCAAAAAAATGGCCGCATTAAGGTTGCAAACCCAAATTTATCAAAGGAGAAATGTTAATGGGTAAAATTATTGGTATTGACTTGGGAACAACCAACTCTTGTGTTGCCATTATGGATGGCAATAAACCACGTGTGTTAGAAAATTCTGAAGGTGATCGTACTACACCTTCAATTATCGCATATACTAAAGAAGGAGAAGTGTTAGTAGGACAACCTGCAAAACGTCAAGCTATAACTAATCCAAACAATACACTGTTTGCTATCAAGCGCTTAATTGGAAGAAAATTTGCAGATGATGAAGTACAACGTGACATCAAAATTATGCCATATAAAATTATTAATTCTGATAATGGTGATGCTTGGATTGATGTAAAAAAGCAAAAAATAGCACCTCCTCAAATTTCTGCAGAGGTATTAAAAAAAATGAAAAAGACTGCAGAAGATTATTTAGGAGAAAAAATTACAGAAGCTGTAATTACAGTGCCTGCATATTTTAATGATGCTCAACGTCAAGCAACCAAAGATGCTGGAAGAATAGCTGGATTAGAAGTTAAAAGAATTATTAATGAACCTACAGCTGCAGCACTAGCTTATGGTTTAGATAAAGGTCAAGGCAATAGAACAATAGCAGTATATGACTTAGGTGGTGGTACTTTTGACATATCTATCATTGAAATTGATGATGTTGATAAAGAAAAAACATTTGAAGTACTTGCGACTAATGGAGACACCCATCTTGGAGGAGAAGATTTTGATAGTAGACTAATTAATTATTTAGTATCAGAATTTAAAAAAGAACAAGGAATAGATTTAAGAAATGATCCATTATCTATGCAGCGTTTAAAAGAATCTGCAGAAAAAGCAAAAATAGAATTATCATCTGCACAACAAACAGATGTAAATCTTCCTTATATTACAGCAGATGCACATGGCCCTAAACATCTAAACATAAAAGTAACTCGAGCAAAATTAGAATCTTTAGTAGAAGATTTAATCATACGTTCTATTGCACCGCTAAAAGTAGCTTTAAAAGATGCAGGATTATCTATTTCAGACATACATGATGTAATATTAGTTGGCGGTCAAACTAGAATGCCTATGGTACAATCTAAAGTTGCACAATTTTTTGGAAAAGAACCTAGAAAAGATGTAAATCCAGATGAAGCTGTCGCAGTTGGTGCTGCGGTACAAGGAGGGGTTCTTTCTGGAGATGTCAAAGATGTTTTATTATTAGATGTAACTCCGTTATCACTAGGAATTGAAACAATGGGTGGTGTTATGACTTCTCTAATAAACAAAAACACTACTATTCCTACTAAGCATAGTCAAATTTTTTCAACAGCAGAAGACAATCAATCAGCAGTTACTATTCATGTCTTACAAGGTGAACGTAAAAGAGCATCAGATAATAAATCATTAGGACAATTTAATTTAGATGGGATTGATCCAGCTCCTAGAGGCACAGCACAAATTGAAGTAACATTTGATATTGATTCAGATGGGATCTTACATGTATCTGCTAAAGATAAAAAAACAGGAAAAGAACAAAAAATTACTATTAAAGCATCTTCTGGACTCAATGAAGAAGAAATTAAAAAAATGGTCAATGATGCAGCAGCTAATTCTGAAGCTGATCAAAAATTTGAAGAATTAATTCAAACAAGAAATCAAGGTGATCAATTAGTACATAATGTTAAAAAACAATTAAACGAAAATAAAGAATCCATTGATGAAAACAATAAAAAAGATATTGAAATAGCTTTAAAAGAACTAGAAGATGCATTAAAAGGAGAAAATAAGTCAGATATTGAAAAAAATATAAAAAATCTTTTACAAAAATCATCTAAATTACAAGAAAAACATCAAGATCAATCAAAACAAAATACACAAAATGAAAATATGTCTTCTACTAAAAAAGATGACAATATTATAGATGCCGAATTTGAAGAAGTGAAAGATCCTAAAAAATAATTAATTTTATTCAAATATTAAAAAAAAATGATCATAGAATTTCAACTAGCACGGGCGTAGTAGCTCATCTACGCTCGTGCAATTTATTTTTAAATTAAGTAGAGTAAGAAAAGAATGGTAAAACAAGACTACTATCAAATTTTGGGAGTTTCAAAATCAGCTCAAGAACGAGAAATCAAAAAAGCATATAAAAAACTAGCTATGAAATATCATCCTGATAGAAATCAAGGAGATAAAAATTCTGAAGAAAAATTTAAAGAAATTAAAGAAGCTTATGAAGTTTTGATCAATGAAGAAAAAAGAAATGCATATGATCAATATGGACATGCAGCTTTTGAAAATGGTCAATCTAGTAGTAATACATATACTAGTTTTACCAGTTCAGCAGATTTTAGTGATATTTTTGGAGACGTATTTGGTGATATTTTTGGAGGTACTAGAACACAGAGAAATAAAAAAGGAGCTGATTTGTGTTATAATATGGAAATTTTATTAGAAGAAGCTGTAAAAGGTACTCAAAAAGAAATAAAAATTCCTACTCTTCAAACATGTAAAACATGTTATGGAAGTGGTGCAAAAACAGGTACAAAACCTCGTTCATGCTCTTTATGTCACGGAAAAGGTCAAATACATACTAGGAAAGGTTTTTTTACTGTACAACAATCATGCCCTACATGTCATGGAAGAGGTTCAGTAATTGTAAATCCTTGCAATATGTGTCGAGGACAAGGACGAGTAGAAACATATAAAAAATTATCAGTGAAAATACCTGCAGGTGTTGATACAAATGATCGCATACGTTTAAATAATGAAGGTGAACCTGGTATTAATGGAGCGCAATCTGGTGATCTTTATGTACAAATTACTGTTAAAAAACATCCTATTTTTGAAAGAGAAGAAAATAATTTATATTGTGAAGTTCCTATAAATTTTACAATGGCTGCATTAGGTGGAGAAATAGAAGTTCCAACATTAGATGGAAAAGTAAAATTAAAAATACCATATGAAACGCAATCTGGAAAACTCTTCCGAATTCGTGGACGAGGTGTAAAATCAGTACAAAACAGACATCAAGGTGATTTATTATGTCGTGTTGTGGTAGAAACGCCCGTTAATTTAAATGATCAACAAAAAAATTTACTATATGAACTAGGAAAAAGTTTTCATGGTTTTCGTGGTGAAAATAATAGCCCTCGTTCAAAAAGATTTTTTGATGGAGTAAAAAGATTTTTTGACGATTTAACAAAATAAATTATTATAAAGTATTGCTTCTGTATAAAATTAGAGGCAATACTGTTGTTATATTAATATTAAGAGATTTTATTAATTTGTAATGATAAAATAGATTTATAACGTGCAGCTTTATTTTTATGTATTAAACCTTTATTTACATGACTATCAATAATAGGTTGCATTTTTCTAAATGCATCTTCTGCTATTTTTTTGTCCCCTGAATTAATTGATTGCCGTACTTTTTTAATAAAAGTACGAATCATTGAGCGCCGACTAGAATTATTTTTTCGACGATTTTTAGATGTTATTACATCTTTTTTAGAAGATTTAATATTAGCCAATTTTGACTCCTAAATGAAAAAAATAAACATTCGTTTGAAAAAATAATATTAATCAATATACTAAAATATATTATTCAAATTACATAATTATATAATATGATGAATATAATAATAACATTTTCAGTAAAAAATTTTAAAATATAGCTTATTTTATTGTAAAAGGTTTATTTATAATGCAGATTATACGAGGCATTCATAATATTAAAAAATAAATTCTAATTCAGTTGTTACTATCGGAAAATTTGATGGCATACATTTAGGTCATCAAAAATTATTTTCAAAAATATATAACATAGCTAAAAAATATCAATTATTAAGTATAGTTATTTTATTTGAGCCTCAACCATTAGAATTTTTAAAAAAAATAGATTGTCCTATACGCATTACTAAATTCCGTGAAAAAGTAAAATGGATTTCGTCTTACAATATTGATACAATTTTATGTATTAGATTTAATAAATCTTTTAAATCTTTAAACGCCCAAGATTTTATCATAAATATACTAATAAATAAACTACACATTAAATTTATAGTCATAGGTAATGATTTTAAATTTGGGTCTCAAAGAAATGGAAACATTAATCTTTTAAAAAAAATAGGGAAAAAATATAAATTTAATGTAATTAAAATACGATCGTTATATAAACATTCTATAAAAATTAGCAGCACAAATATTAGAGCAGCACTATCTAAAAATAATATACAATTAGCTACTATTTTTCTTGGTCGTCCTTTTAGTATTATTGGAAAAGTCATTCATGGCGATGCATTTGCAAGAACATTAAATTATCCTACAGCTAATATACGTATAGATGAAAAATTTTTATTAACTAACGGAGTATATGCTGTCAAAATAAAATATTCTATTAATAAATATTGTATAGGCATATCTAATATTGGTGTAAAACCTACTTTTATTAAAGATAAAAAACAAAAAATTACTTGAAGTACATTTATTTAAAAAAAATATAGATTTATATAATCAATATATAGAAGTTTTTATATATAAAAAAATACGTGATGAAAAAATATTTCCTTCAATAAAAGCACTAAAAAATCAAATTATTCAAGATATTATTCAAGTTAAAAAATATTTTAAAATTTAAAAAGAGAAAATAATGGATGATTATAAAAATACTTTAAATTTACCTCTAACAAAGTTTTCTATGCGAGGAAATTTATCACAAAAAGAACCAAAAATATTAAAAAATTGGCAAGAAAATAAATTATATCAATTAATTAGAAAAAATAATCAAGAAAAAAAAATATTCTTTCTACATGATGGCCCACCTTATGCAAATGGAAATATTCATATTGGACATGCAATTAATAAAATTTTAAAAGACATTATCATCAAATCTAAAAATATGTCAGGTTTTGATGCTCCATATATTCCATCTTGGGATTGTCATGGACTTCCTATTGAACAAAAAGTAGAAGAGCAAAATAATATCAATAAAGACAAAATATCTATTTTAACATTTCAAAAAAAATGTAGAAAATATGCAGAACAACAAGTTGAAAAACAAAAAATAGATTTTATTCGCTTAGGCGTTATTGGCGATTGGGATAATGCTCATTTGACAATGAATTTTAAAAATGAAGCAAAAATAATTGAAACATTATCTGAAATCATTAAAAAAAAATATTTATATCAAGATTTTAAACCTATACATTGGTGTATAGAATGTTCATCATCATTATCAGAAGCAGAAATTGAATATTTTCCAAAAAAATCTGATTCAATAATAGTTGCTTTTAAATCTAAAAATCCATTAATAATAAAAAAATTATTTAATTGTGAATTAAATCATGAACAAGACATCTATTTTCCTATCTGGACTACTACACCATGGACTCTTCCATCTAGCAAAGCTATTGCAATACATCCAAATATTCAATATCAATTAATTCAAACTGAAAAATGGACTATAATTGTAGCTAAAGATCTTGTACAAAATATAGTAAATAAACTTAAAATTAAAAAATGGAAAATAATAAATTCTGTTCAAGGAAAAATATTAGAAAATTTAATATGTTTACATCCTTTTTTAAAAAATATTAATATACCTATTATTTTAGGTGACCATGTAAGCTATGAATCCGGTACTGGTGCAGTTCATACAGCACCAGATCATGGAATAGATGATTATATAGTAAGTCAAAAATATCATATTCAAACAAGTAATTTAGTTAATTTTAAAGGAAACTATATTGCTAATGTACACTCACAATTAGATGGTGTAAATGTTTTTCAAGCTAATCCAATTATTATAGAACTTTTAAAAAAAAATAATCTATTGTTACATTATGAATTTTTAAAACATAGTTATCCACATTGTTGGAGACATAAAACTCCTATAATCTTTAGAGCAACTCCGCAATGGTTTATAAACCTCGATAAAAATCAATTCCGTCTTAAATTATTAAAAGAAATTAAAAAAGTAAAATGGATTCCTAATTGGGGAAAATCAAGAATAAAAGACATGATTCAAAAAAGACCTCATTGGTGCATTTCTAGACAAAGAAATTGGGGTGTTCCAATGTCAATTTTTATACATAAAAAAACAAGAGAACTACATCCAAATATTTATAATTTAATGCAAAAAATAGCAAAAAAAATAAAATATGAAGGAATACAAGCATGGCAAGAAATTAATATAAAAGAATTTTTAGGTTCAGAATATCAATCATATGATAAAATTTTAGATATATTAGATGTTTGGTTTGAATCAGGAAATACACATACATCAATAAAATATAAAAATAAAAAATATGATACAAATATTGCTGATATGTATTTAGAAGGATCTGATCAACATCGAGGTTGGTTTATGTCTTCACTTATTATTTCTACATTAATAAATAAAAAAGCACCATATTCTACAGTATTAACTCATGGATTTGTGGTAGATGAAAAAGGACAAAAAATGTCTAAATCTATTGGTAATACTATCAGTCCGAACAAAATAGTTAATACACTTGGAGCTGATGTTTTAAGATTATGGGTTGCATCTTCTGATTATTCTAATGACATTTCAGTTTCTAATGAAATATTAAAAAACTCATCTGACATGTATAGACGTATTAGAAATACAGCACGTTTTATGTTAGCCAATATTACTGATTTTAATCCTAAAACAGATTTAATATCTAAAGAACATATGATCTTTTTAGACCGATGGGCTATCGGAAAAACTAAAATAGTGCAAGAAGAAATTATTCATTGTTATCAGAACTATAATTTTCATGGAGTAGTCAAGCGTATAATGTATTTTTGTTCTATAGAAATGGGTTCTTTTTACCTTGATATTATTAAAGATAGACAATATACTTTAAGAAAAAATAGTAATGAAAGACGCAGTTGTCAAACAGCAATATATTATATTATTAATGCGCTTGTTCGATGGATTGCGCCTATATTATCTTTTACTGCTCATGAAATATGGAATTATCTACCTAACATTAATTCTCAATATGTTTTTATGGAAGAATGGTTTGATAAATTATTTGATTTAAATGAAGATGATATCTTTAATCATCAGTTTTGGAACAAAATTATTAAACTGAAACACGAAATCAATAAATTTTTAGAAGAAAAAATAAAAAATAAAATTATTAATAACTCACTTGAAGCTTCTATTATATTATACGTTTCTAAAAATTTATTAAAGAAATTAGAAATTTTAGGAAAAGAAATAAAATTTATATTTTTAACCTCATCTGTAGAAATTAAACCATATAATACAGCACCTTTAAATACAAAAAAAAGTAAAATAATTCATCAATTAAAATTATCTATACATAAAGTAAAAGGAGAAAAATGTCCAAGATGTTGGCATTATTTTATTGCTGATGAACATCATATAAAAAAAAGTAATATTTGTTATCGATGTATTTTAAATACTTTAGGAAATGGTGAAAAACGTATATTTATATGATAAAAAACAAAGTACATAATATCAAAAAATATTTATCTATAACTATAATAATATTTGTTATTATTATAGATATATTTAGTAAATATTTAATTACAAAATACATTCAGTTATATGATACAAAAATAATTTTTTCAATGTTGAATTTATTTCATATACACAATTATGGGGCTATATTTAGTTTATTTTATAATGAAAACGGATGGCAAAGATGGCTATTATCTATTATTAGCTGTTTTATTATCTTGAGAATAATAAAAATAATTCAAAAGTTAAAAAAAAACGAAAAAAACAAAATAATTGCTTTATCTCTCATAATCGGAGGTGCAACAGGAAATTTAATTGATCGAATTTATTATGGTTTTATAATAGATTTTATTGATTTACATATTAATAATTGGCATTTTGCTACATTTAATATAGCTGATTGTAGTATTTTTTTTGGAATTATTATTTTTTTAAAAAACTATTATAAAACATAAACATATAAAATACACATCTATCACATATATTATTACTATTAAAATATATACTCTCTGGAAATTTATACAAGTGAATATTATATTATCTAATCCCCGAGGTTTTTGTGCAGGAGTTAAAAGAGCCATTTTAATAGTTGAACAAGCATTAAAAATTTATAAAAAAACAATTTATGTTAAGCATGAAATCGTTCATAATGAATATGTGGTTAATCAATTACGTCTGAAAGGAGTTATTTTTGTTGAAAATATTTCACAAATTCCAGATTATTCTATAGTTATATTTTCAGCACATGGTGTCTCAAAAAAAACTATACAAGAAGCTAAAAAAAAACACTTAATTATATTAAATGCTATTTGTCCATTAGTTCAAAAAGTACATAGAGAAGTATCAAAATCTAGTGCACAATCAATAGAAACTATACTGATAGGTCATAAAGAACATCCTGAAGTCAAAGGAATATTAGGTCAATATACTAATAAAAATAGTAAAATACATATTATAGAAAATGTTCAAGATATCAAGAATTTATTTATAAAAAATCATCAAAAATTAAATTTTTTTACACAAACTACTTTATCTATTAAAAACACAAAAAAAATTATTACTGCTTTAAAAAATAAATTTCCTCATATTTCTGGACCGCATAAAGAAGATATATGTTATGCAACAACTAACCGGCAAAGAGCAGTATATCAACTATCTAAAAAAGTTAATATGATACTTGTTATTGGATCAAAAAATTCTTCTAATGCTAATCGTCTCGTAGAACTAGGTAAAGAAACTGGAACATATACTAAATTAATCAATTCTGTTATTGACATTAAAAAAAAATGGTTAAAAAATATCAATAATATTGGTATTACAGCTGGTGCATCTACACCAGAAATATTAGTTAAAGAAGTCGTTCAATACCTCAAAAAATTAGATGCTAATGAACCAATAGAAATGTTAGGAATTAAAGAAAAAACTGTTTTTAAAATTTCTAAAAAAATGTTTAGTACTAAAAATATTTTAAACTAATAGTAGGATAAATATGAACAAAAAAATTCGTATTGCTATTTCTGGCCCATTAGGTCGCATGGGTCAAACACTGATTAAAGAAATAATAAAAAACCAAAAAACATCTTTAACAACAGTATTTATTCAAAAAAATCATCAATTAATTGGAAAAGATGTTGGTAAAATTTTAGGAATAGGAAATATTGGTATATTTATTACTGATAAATTAAATATACAAAATAATAATTTTGATGTTTTAATTGATTTTACTACACCTAATAGCACATTAAAATATTTAAAATATTGTAATAAATTTAATAAAAATATTATTATTGGCACTACTGGATTTTCAGAAGACGAAATAAAAAAAATAAAAATATACTCTCAAAATATTGCAATAATTATGTCATCTAATTTTAGTATTGGTATGAATATAATGTTTAATTTAATAAAAAAAACAACTCAAATTATAGGAAAAAATTCTGATATCGATATTATTGAATATCATCATCGCAATAAAATAGATGCGCCTTCAGGGACAGCTTTAAAACTAGGAGAAATTATATCAAAAGAAATGAAATGGGATTTAAATAACCATTCTTTATACTATAAAAAAGGAATAACAAATATTAGAGAGCATTCAAAAATTGGATTTTCTATTATTCGATCTGGAAATATTGTCGGTAAACATACTGTTATGTTTTCTAGTTCTGGTGAAGAAATAAAAATAACACATACTGCATCTAGTCGAGTATCTTTTGCTCAAGGTGCAATACATTCCGCGTTATGGATTCAAAATAAAAAACAAGGTTTATTTGATATGTCGCATGTATTGTCATTTTAATGACAAAAATCAAAATACAGTTAATAATGATCATAATAGACAAAAATATTAATTTTAGTTAAAATAAAACATAACTAGTACAATACTAATAAACATTTAAATATAAAATAGTTTTTTTGGAGGATGTTTTGAGCCAATCAGCAGTACTAGTTTTAGAAGATGGAACGAAATTTCATGGAAAATCTGTTGGAGCTAAAGGAAAAACTGTAGGAGAAGTTGTTTTTAATACATCAATTACTGGTTATCAAGAAATCATTACTGACCCTTCTTATTCACATCAAATTATAACATTGACTCATCCTCATATTGGCAATGTTGGAACTAATTTACAAGATGCAGAATCATCTAAAATTCATGCAAGCGGTCTAATTATTCGTGATTTATCAAATATTGCAAGTAATTATAGAAATCAAAAAAATCTCACATCGTATCTGAAAGAAAATAATATTGTTGCAATATCCGATATTGATACAAGAAAATTAACACGTATTTTACGTACACAGGGTTCACAAAATGGATGTATTATAGAAGATAAAAAAGAAAATTATAGAATAGCACATAATTATGCTAAAAACTTTTTAAATGTACAAGGTTTAGATTTAGCAAAAAAAGTTTCTACTCATTCAATTTATAATTGGAATGAAGGTAGTTTTATTTTAGAAAAAAATAAATTTTTTTCTATACCAAAAGAGCAAAGTTTATATCATGTTGTTGTCTATGACTTTGGAGTAAAAAGAAGCATACTGCGTATGCTTGTAGATAGAAAATGTTATTTAACCATTGTACCTGCCACTACTGATCCAAAAACTGTTCTAAGTTTGTTACCAGACGGTATTTTTCTATCAAATGGACCAGGTGATCCAAGACCTTGTAATTATGCAATTCATGCAATTCAATCTTTCTTAAAAACTAATATTCCTATTTTTGGCATATGTTTAGGTCATCAGCTTTTAGCTTTATCTAGCGGGGCTAAAATTATCAAAATGAAATTTGGACATCATGGCGGAAATCATCCTGTTAAAGATCTCAAAAATAATCGTGTAATAATTACATCTCAAAATCATAGTTTTACTGTAGATATTAAAAATTTACCAAATAATATAAAAATCACACATACTTCTCTTTTTGACGGAACCTTACAAGGACTTTCTTTGACTAACAGATCTGCTTTTAGTTTTCAAGGTCATCCAGAAGCCAGTCCTGGACCACATGATGGGTCATCTTTATTTGATCATTTTATTCAACTAATTATTCGTCAAAAAATTAAAACTCAGTAATTAATTAGGGGAAAAAGATGCCTAAATCTACTGATATAAAATCTATTTTAATTCTTGGGGCTGGTCCAATAGTTATTGGGCAAGCATGTGAATTTGACTATTCAGGAACACAAGCTTGTAAAGCTTTGAAAGAAGAAGGATATAGAATTATTCTTGTTAATTCTAATCCTGCTACTATCATGACAGATCCGGATATGGCTGATGCTACATACATCGAACCTATTCATTGGAAAATAGTAAAAAAAATTATTAAAAAAGAAAAACCAGACGCAATATTACCAACTATGGGAGGTCAAACAGCATTAAACTGTGCTTTAGAATTAGACGAAAAAGGTATTTTAAGTTTATATAATGTAAAAATGATTGGCGCTACAGTGAATGCCATTAAAAAAGCTGAAAATAGAAAATTATTTGAACACGCAATGAAAAAAATAAACTTAAACACTGCTAAATGTGGAATCGCTCATAATATTCAAGAAGCTTTTTTAGTTTTAAAAACTGTAGGTTTTCCATGTATTATTCGTCCTTCTTTTACTATGGGCGGAAGTGGTGGAGGCATTGCTTACAATCATGAAGAATTTGAAAATATATGTGAAAGAGGATTACAATTATCTCCTAACACAGAATTATTAATTGATGAATCATTAATAGGTTGGAAAGAATATGAAATGGAAGTTATACGAGATAAACATGACAATTGTATAATTGTATGTTCCATTGAAAATCTAGATCCTATGGGTATACATACAGGTGATTCTATTACTATAGCACCTGCACAAACTTTAACTGATAAAGAATATCAAATCATGAGAAATGCTTCTATAGCTATTCTACGAGAAATAGGAGTAGAAACAGGAGGCTCTAATGTACAATTTGCAGTAAATCCAAAAAATGGTCGTATAATCGTTATTGAAATGAATCCTAGAGTATCACGATCATCTGCTCTAGCATCTAAAGCAACAGGATTTCCAATTGCAAAAATAGCCGCTAAATTAGCTATAGGATATACTTTAGATGAGCTCTCACATGATATTACAGGAAAAAACATAACTGCATCGTTCGAACCATCAATAGATTATATAGTAACTAAAATTCCTAGATTTAATTTCGAGAAATTTCCTGGATCTGATGATAGACTTACTACACAGATGAAATCTGTTGGAGAAGTTATGGCAATAGGTCGTACTTTTCAAGAATCTATACAAAAAGCCATTCATGGTTTAGAAGTAGGTGCGACAGGTTTTGATTCTAAAATATCTTGTTTTAATCCGGAAAATTTAATTAAAATTAGACATGAATTAAAAGATGCAGGATCTGAACGTATTTGGTATATTGGCGATGCTTTTCGATCTGGTATGTCTGTTAATGATGTTTTTGAATTAACATCTATTGATCCATGGTTTCTTGTACAAATTGAAGAAATTATTTTATTAGAGAAAAAAATCATAGAAAAAGGATTTATTGGATTAACATATAAATTCTTTTATTTCATTAAACGAAAAGGTTTTTCAGATCAACGTATCGCAATATTAACTCAAAAAAAAGAAAGTGAAATAAGACAATTACGTTATCAATTAAAATTACATCCTGTATATAAAAGAATTGATACTTGTTCAGCAGAATTTTCGACTGAAACAGCATACATGTATTCAACATGGGAAGATGAATGTGAATCATACCCAAACAAACACAACAAAAAAATTATTATATTAGGAGGTGGTCCAAATCGTATAGGACAAGGTATAGAATTTGACTATTGTTGTGTACATGCAACTCAAGCGCTACGTGAAGATGGTTTTGAAGCAATTATGATTAATTGTAATCCAGAAACAGTATCTACTGATTATGATATTTCAGATCGTTTATATTTTGAACCAATTACATTAGAAAATATTTTAGAAATAGTAAGAATAGAAAAACCTACAGGAGTTATTATTCATTATGGTGGTCAAACACCTCTAAAATTAGCACGTGAATTAAAAAAAGAAAAAGTACCTATTATAGGAACAAGTCCAAATTCTATTGATAATGCTGAAAATCGATACCGTTTTCAAAAAACTGTTACTAAATTAAAATTAAAACAACCTTTAAATGCAACTGTACTAAATTTAAAAGATGCTTATAAAGCAGCAGAAATTATCGGATATCCAATTATGGTTCGACCATCTTATGTTTTAGGTGGACGAGCAATGGAAATTGTTTATGATGCAGATAGTTTAAAAAAATATTTTCAAAATATGTTGAAATCAAATAATACTACTTCTATTTTATTAGATCAATATTTAAATTATGCAACCGAAGTAGATGTAGATGCTATATGTGATGGAGAAACAGTTTTAATCGGAGGTATTATGGAGCATATTGAACAAGCTGGAGTGCATTCAGGTGATTCTGCATGTTCATTACCAGCATATACTTTAACTCAAGATATTCAAAATCAAATTAGAAAACAAGTAATTAAATTAGCTTTTGAGCTATCTATCAAAGGACTAATGAATGTTCAATTTGCTATTCAAAATAATAAAATATATATTCTTGAAGTCAATCCTAGAGCAGCTAGAACAGTACCATTTGTATCGAAAGCGACAGGTCTTGCATTAGCAAAAATTTCTGCACGCGTCATGTATGGAAAAACATTATTAGAACAAGGTTTTATAAAAGAAATTGTTCCACAATATTTTTCAGTTAAAGAAGCTGTTTTACCATTTGAAAAATTTCCAGGTGTTGATCCAGTATTAGGTCCAGAAATGCGTTCTACAGGTGAAGTAATGGGTATTGGAAAAAACTTCTCAGAAGCTTTTTCTAAAGCAATGTTAGGTTCTCATACAAATATGAAAAAATCAGGTCGAGTTCTCATTTCAGTAAGAAATGATGATAAAAAGAATATTGTTAATTTAGCAATAAAATTACAAAAAATTGGATTTAAAATAGATGCAACTAGAGGTACATCTATAGTACTAAAAAAATCTGGTATAACATCCAGATTAGTTAATAAAGTACATGAAGGACGTCCTCATATACAAGATCGTTTAAAAAATGGAGAATATACTTATATTATAAACACAACATCATCATCTCAACAAATAATAAAAGATTCAAAATTAATATGTTGTAGTGCTCTTCAATATAAAGTACATTATGACACAACTATAAATGGTGCTTTTGCTACTATTATGTCTTTAAATGAAAACCCAACAAAAAATATTACATCTTTACAAAAAATACATAAAAAACTTAATTTATTTTATAAAAAATAATTAATTAATTACTTGATTAAATCATATTTATAAATATGTTGTAAAACATATTTATAATACATAAACATCATGTTGGTATTTATATATGAATATAAGTTTAATTGCAGCTATATCTAAAAATTTAATTATTGGATACCAAAATAAAATACCTTGGTATATTCCTAATGATTTAAAATGGTTTAAAAAAAACACAATACATAAAAATATCATTATGGGTCGTGTAACTTGGGAATCTATTGCTCAACCTTTATCTCATCGTAGAAATATTGTTATTAGTAAAACAGAAATCAAAAATAAAAACGTTATTTGGTGTCATTCAATATCTGATGCAATATCTAATGCAGTATCTAATATAATTGTCTCTAAAAAATATCAGCAAGAAATTATGGTAATTGGAGGAGAAAAAATATATAAACAAATGTTGTTTTATGCTAATAAATTATATTTAACCAATATAGATATTGATATTATTGGTGATTCTTATTTCCCTCAATATATGTTATATCCATCATGGAAAATTTTATTTAAACAAAACAATATTAAAAATAAATTTAATCCTTATAATTATTCTTTTCAGATTTTATCAAGATAATATTTTTTAAGAAAATTATTAATATTTTCTACATCCAGAAGATTGAAAAAACCATTTTTTATCTTCCCATCGAAATATCCTCAACTCTTCACCCCAACAACAACCTCCATCTAATGAAATAAAAGGTTCTGGAATATAAGTACCTTTTAAAGAAGACCAATGTCCAAAAAAAATAGAATATATTTTTGGAATTTTTGAGGGTATTAAAAACCATGGTTGCAAAGGATATGGAACTAAACTAGGTGATTGCTTATATAGCATATTTAATCTACCATCAGGATAGCAATATCTCATTCTTGTACAAGAATTTAAGGTATATCTTAATTGATCAAATTGATTTAAATATACAGTCCAAAAATCTATATTATCAGCATACATATCTTTTAAAAACGAGATATAATTTTCTTGCGATAAATATTTTATAAAATCACGTGTATATATTTTCGCTGTATTAATACTCCATTGTGGACTAATGCCAGCATGAGACATAATAATATTATTTTTTTTATCAATTCTTAAAAGAGCTTGAGAACGAAGCCAATTAATTAATTCTATACTATCTGATGCAGAAAGAAACTCATCAAAATAATTTTCTTTTTTATTTTTTTTAATGCCTGCATGTACTGCAATTAAATTGATATCATGATTACCTAAAACTATTTTAACTTTATTTCCTAACGAATAAAGATATCTTAAAACTTTTAGAGAATCGGGACCTCTTGATACTAAATCACCAGCAATCCATAAATAATCTTCTTTAGAATTAAATAAGACTTGTTTTAAAAGCATTCTTAATTCCTTATAACAACCATGAATATCACTTAAAAAATAAGTACTCATATTATATTCATCCTGATCTCAAGTAAATTAAAAAAAATTCTTAAAAATCAATTAAAAATTAATTATTAATAAACTGTTTATGTTTTTTATATAAATTATTAGCCAATTGACAATATTGAATAATAGAAACATTTTCAGCTCTTAAATTTGGATTAATTTCTAAATGAATTAAATCTTGCTCAGAAAAAAAATTTCTTAAACTATGACGCAATATTTTTCTTCTATGTTGAAAAGCATGTTTTGTAATACTAGTTAATAAATTAATATCATAAACAAAATAAGGAGAATGAATATGCGGAGTTAAATTTACAAACATTGAATTAACTTTAGGAATAGGTTGAAAATTTTCAGGTCGAATATGTAATAATATTTTAATATTACAATAATATTGAGATATAATACTTAAACGACCATAAAGTTTTTCACCAGGAATAGCAACTAATCTTTTAGCCACTTCTTGTTGTAACATAAAATTCATATCTTGAATAATATCAATATTCCGAAATAAATATATTATTAAAGATGTAGAAATATTATATGGTAAATTTCCAAAAATACGAATTAATTGACTTTTTTTATAGAATATATTTTTATAATTAAAATCTAAAGCATTATGACAATATATTTTTAATTTATCAAAAAATATACATTTCTTTAAAAAAGATAATATATTAGGATCTATTTCAATGACGATAAGTTCATTTAAAAATTCACAAATAGGTTTTGTTAACGCACCTAAACCCGGTCCAATTTCTAATAATGTTTGCGTTTTTTTAGGATTAATTATTTTGATAATATTTTTGATTATTTCTCTATTTACAAGAAAATTTTGTCCGTATCTTTTTAAAGGAATAAATTTTTTATATTTATTTAGTATCATAAAAGTTATAGATTATATATTTGCTTGAATTGTGAAAGCATATTTAAAAAATATATCATGATTTGATAATTTTTATATAAGCGTTTTTTTTTAAATTATTTATCCATTGTTGTTTTGCTAATATTTTTTTTTGAATAAATAGAATATTATATGCCTGTTTTTTTTTAAAATTATAAAATTGATCAACCTGACGCGTATTTAATAATTTCAATATATGCCATCCAAAATGAGATTTAATAGGTTTACTAATATAATGTTTATTAAAATGTAAATGTTTTTTATTAAAATACATATTTAAAAATTCTTTTGATACCCAACCTAAATCACCTTTTTTATGAGATAGATCAGTATCATGAGAAAAATGTTTGACAGCATAATCAAAACTATATATTCCTTTTTTAATATTTTCGTATATATTAAAAATATGTTTTTTATCTTCTCCATCTTTTGATATAGATGATTTTATTAAAAAATTTTGTATATGAAATTCAGTGACCAAATTTTCTTGATTATTATGAATTTCATGAATTTTTAATATATAAAATCCTTTAGCTCCTAAAAAAGGTCCTAATATCTCTCCTTTTTTTGTAATTTTTAATGTTTGAGATATTTGATTATGTATATCAAATAAAGACATCCAAAACATTTTTTTTACTAAAACAGTTGGATTATTTTTAAAATCTATTAATGATTTTCCAAAATCATAACCTTTTTGGATTTTATCTTTTATATTTTTTGCTATTGTTTTAATATCATTAATTTTTTTATTAGAATATTCTTTTGAAATAGGTAATAAAATATAACTTAAATTAATTTTTTTTAATTTATTATTTGATTCAATTAATTTTTTTAAAATAATATTTACTTCTTTTTCTGAAATCTGAATACGTTTATGAAGTTCATAGTTCTCTATAATATTTATTTTCAAAAATTCTTTAATATTTTGTATATAATCATCATAATAATGATGATGTTTTTTATTATATAAAATAATACGTTTATTTAAATCGTGCATACTAATATGTTTTTTTAAAGCAATATTTTTCATAATAGTATTAATTTGTTCTTGAGTAATTTCAATATTCATTCTATTTGCTTCTTGTAGCATTAAAGAATGTGTAATTAATTTTTGAATAACTTTTTCTTTTAAAAAATCGTGTTTAAATATTGGTTCTTTAATATTGTTATGCTTTTTTTTAAAAATAGATAAAATTCGATTAACATCACTATTTAATATAATTTGATCATTTACAATAGCTACAATGTTATCTACTAAATACGTTTTAGCTGACACAGAAAATATACTAGTAAAAATATAAAAAATTACAAAAATAAACAATTTCATTATTATTCTTCTTCTGCGTTTTAATGGTTAATATTTAATATTACAGTTATTTTATTATTATAAACATCATACAACAATTATTGTATTTTAAAAAAAATAAATTATAATATTTTTCTTAAAGTTACTTAAAAAACATATACAGTATAAAATATATATATATAAAAATATGTTTTTAATAACAAATATAATGAGCATTTATGGAATCTTGGATAGAATGTTTTATAACACAATCTTTAACATATTCTCTGCTATTAGTTGGAATTATTGCGTTTTTAGAATCTCTTGCTTTAATAGGATTATTGCTACCAGGTATTATTTTAATGACTACGTTAGGAACATTTATTGGTGATGGAAAATTGTTATTTTATCCTGCTTGGATAGCTGGAACAATTGGATGTTTATTTGGAGATTGGGTTTCATACTATATTGGATTATATTTTAAAAACTGTCTAAGTAAATTAAAATTTCTGAAAAACAATCAAAAATTAATTGACAAAATTACATCTGTATTACATAAAAATAGTATGACAGCTATTATTCTTGGACGATTTGTAGGACCAACTAGACCATTAATGCCAATGATATGTGGTATGCTGAGATTATCATTAAATAAATTTATTTATCCCAGTATTATTGGATGCATACTCTGGCCTCCGGTGTATTTTTTTCCTGGAATTATCACTGGAATTGCTATTAATATGCCAGAAAACGCGCAAAATAATTATTTTAAATGGCTGTTGTTAATTATTGCAATATTAATATGGATAGGAATATGGCTTTTATCAAAATGGTGGAAAATTCCAAAAATTAATCAAAAAAATAACGTATTTTTAAATAAAAATATAATTGGATTTTTAGCTTTTTTAACAATTACTGCTGGTATAATAGGCTTAATTGCTATACAATTTCATCCTACTATGTTTATGTTTAGACATATTTTTTTTACTATATTATTGAAATCATAAATTTAAATTAATAAACGATTTTTTACTGAATAGATTTGTTCATTTGTTCATAAAAAATGTTTTTTGTGTTTATAAAAAAGAATATATCAATCATATATATATATGAAATCAATGTGTAATAATTTTAATTTAAATGAATGTCTTTGGATTGCATGAACTTTAACTTTATGTTCTTTATCATTAATTAATAATAATATACTTTCATTATAAAATTCTGATTTTTTTTGTAGATTAAAAATAGCATTGTGATCTAACGTTAACAAAATACTATTTTTGTTAATTCCATATAAAATACCAGGAAACTTATTATTAATTCGTAATCTTCTACTAACATTTGTACCTTTTTCTTGTCTTGTTTCTGCTTTTATAGTTAACATATCAAATCCTCTTTCATATCTTTTATTATTACATGATTTAACTACTTAATTATTTTATTTGTAATCTTAACCAATCGATTTCTTGCCTCCATATTTCAGGATTAGCAGTTTCTAAAATCATAGGTATATTATAAAAATTTTGATTTCTAATAATCCAACTAAAAGCTAATGTTCCTATTTCACCTAAACCTAAACTTTCATGACGATCAATACGACTATTAATTTTTTTTTTCGAGTCATTTAAATGTATTCCCTTTAAATATTTTAATCCTATTATGCTATTAAACTTTTTAAACGTATTTTGACAATCTTGTTCAGTACGCAAATCATATCCTGATACAAATAAATGACAAGTGTCAATACATACTCCAATTCTTGATTTATCATCAATATTATTAATAATTTCAGCTAAATGTTCAAAACAATATCCTACATTTGTGCCTTGTCCTGCAGTATTTTCTAATACAGCTATAACATTTTTTGTTTTATCTAAAATCATATTAATAGAGTTGGCAATTCTTAATAAACACAATGTTTCAGTTATTTGATTTAAATGACTTCCTGGATGAAAATTTAAAAAATTCAAACCTAATTGACTGCAACGTATCATTTCATCCAAAAATAATGCTTGAGATTTTTTTAATAATTCGTTAACTGGATGGCCGAGATTTATTAAATAACTGCTATGAGGTAAAATTTGTTGAGGTGTAAATTTATACTTAATACAAAAATATTTAAAACAATCAATTTGTTTTTGACTGATTGGTGGAGCATACCATTGTAGTTGATTTTTAGTAAAAAAAGAAAAAGCTGTTGCATTAATTTTACGAGCACGTAAAATAGTTTTTTCTACACCACCAGCCGAACTAATATGCGCACCAATATACTTCATTTTATTCCTATTTTTTAATAAGTAATATTGTAAAATGTTTAAAAATGATTTATATAAATTAATTCAAAAATGACTGTTTTACATGTATTTTATTTTATATGAAAAATAAATATAATACTAATAAAGTTAATGATAATCAATAAAAATTAATTTATTATTACATTGATTTAATAAATTTTTTTATATTAATATCTATATTATTTTTTCTATAGATATTTTAACATCATTTAGAATAAATTTTTTAAATATTTTTATACTATTTTATAAATAATCTTTATTTTTTAAAAAAAAATTTATTCAGAATACACTAAATATTTTTAAAAAAATATAATATAATTTTTTAAAATTTACACAAAATATATTTATATAATATAAAATATGATTAATATTGTATTTTTAAACTTGAAAACAAGTAATAATTTTATATATTATTAATAGAATTCACAATAGATAATTATCTTTATTTTTCATATATATCATTGTATTCTCTTTTATATCTAATAAATAATCTTTCTTATATAAAATATTAATGTTGTTATATATTTTAATTAAAAAATTGTAATATTCTCATTCAGAATAATCATCAATAATAATATATATTTCTATCTCTGGATATACAATGAAACATAATTACAATAATTTTTATAATTTAATTGACATATTACAAAAATACTGGCTACAACAAGGATGTACTATTTTTCAATCATTAGATCTTCCAATTGGAGCAGGAACATTCCATCAAGCAACTTTTTTAGGTACCATTGGACCAGAACCCATACAAGCAGCATATTTACAAACTTGTCGTAGACCTTCAGATGGAAGATATGGAGAAAATCCCAATCGATTGCAGAATTATTATCAATTTCAAGTAATTATTAAACCACCTTTAAATAATATTCAAAATCTTTATTTACATTCATTAAATTTATTAAATATTAACGAAAAAACAAATGATATACGTTTTGTAGAAGATAACTGGGAAAATCCTACATTAGGTGCATGGGGTATTGGTTGGGAAGTTTGGTTAAATGGAATGGAAATTACGCAATTTACTTATTTTCAACAAGTAGGTGGGCTAGAATGTAACCCTGTAACTGTCGAAATAACATATGGTTTAGAAAGACTCGCTATGCATATACAAAATAAACCCAATGTTTATGATCTTATTTGGAATACACATAAACATCAAGAAATAACTTATGGAGATATTTTTAAACAAAATGAAATAGAACAATCTCAATATAATTTTGAAAATTCTAATATCGATTTTTTGTTTTATACTTTTGAACAATATATACTAGAATCAACAAGATTAATTAATCTAAATAAACCATTATTATTAGTTTCATATGAAAAAATACTACAAGCTAATCATATATTTAATTTATTAGATGCTAGAAAAGTTATATCTTCAAATGAAAGACAAAATTATATTTTACGTATTCGCAAATTAACTACTCAAATTGCAACAAAATACTTGCATCAAAGAAAAAAATTAGGTTTTCCATTATGTACTAAAAAAAGAGAAAAAAATGAAAACACAAACATTATTAATTGAAATAGGTACTGAAGAATTACCTGCTAGATTACTTAATAATATATCTCTTAATTTCTATAAAAATTTTATTACAGAATTAAATATATTAAATATCAAATATAAAAAAATTTCATATTTTTCTACCCCAAGAAGATTAGCATTAAAAATTCAAGATATAAATATGCAAGAACAATATATAGAAATACAGAAAAGAGGTCCATCTATAATAAAATCTTATGATAAAAATGGATACTTAACAGAATCAGCTATTTCTTGGTTAAAACATTATAAAATTAATATAAAAGATACTATTCGTTTAAAAAATAAAAAAGGTGAATGGCTATTATATAAAACTAAAAAAAAACAAGATAAAATAGAATCCTTAATACCAAAAATAACTGAATTAGCACTAAAAAAAATTTCTTCAATGATTCCAATGCGTTGGGAAGTTGATCATATAAAATTTTTTCGTCCTATTCGTAATATTGTAATGCTATTAGATGATCAAATTGTTTCAGGAAAAATATTTAATATTAATTCTAATAGAATTTTACATAATCATATTGCCTATAAAGAACAAAAAATAATTATTAATCATGCAAAAGAATATCCTAATATTCTGTTTGATAAACAGAATATTCTCGCTAATTATATAATTCGTAAAGAAGTCATTATTAAAGAAATTAAAGAAACTATAAAAAAAATTCATGGTTATATAGAAAAAAATCATATATTAATTGATGAAATAACTTCTTTAGTAGAATCTCCTATCGTACTTTTAGCAAATTTTAAAAAAAAATTTCTTAAAATACCTAGAAAAATACTGAAGTATGTTATAGAAAAACAACAAAAATGTTTGCCAATATATAATGATAAAAATGATATTCTGCCATATTTTATATTCGTATCTAATATAAATTCAAACAAATCAAAAATAATTATTTCAGACACTGAAAAAGTAATGCATGCTAGACTTTCAGATATTGAATTTTTTTTAAAGAATGATAGAAAAACAAAGTTAGAAAATCATCTTATTTCTTTAAAGAATGTTTTATTTCAAAACAATATTGGTTCAATGTATGAAAAAACATTACGTCTTCAACATTTAATAAGATGGATTACGCAATATTATCCAAATAATTTAGAAGATGCAACTAGAGCAGCAATGTTATCAAAATGTGATCTTATAACAAATGTTGTATGTGAATTTCCAGAATTACAAGGCACAATAGGAATGTATTATGCATTAGAAAATCAAGAAAAAAAAACGGTTGCTCTGGCTATTGAAGAACAATATTTACCTGCTTTTTCAGGCGACATACTGCCAAAAACTTATATAGGTTCTATATTATCTATTTCTGATAAAATTGATACTTTATCAGGAATGTTTTATATTGGAAATATTCCTAGTTCCAATAAAGATCCATTTGCATTAAGACGCCTAGCTCTTGGAATATTACGTATTATTATCAAACAAAATATATCATTAGATTTAAAAGAATTAATTAATAATAGTTTATCTTTATATAATAAAAAGTATATTGATGATTCAAAGTTATCTGATCAAATTATTAAATTTTTTATATCAAGATTATTTTATTGGTATCAAGAAATAGGATATAGCAAAAATATTATTCAATCAGTATTATCATATAAATTAACACAACCTATAGATATTAATAAAAGGATAAAAGCAGTATCTATTTTTCAAAAATCAACAAATTCAGAATCAATAATGTTGTGTATTAAAAGAATTATTAACATTTTAGAAAAAGAAAAGCAAACACTTTCAACTAAAATAAATACTCAATTAATGGAAAAAAAAGAAGAAATTATTTTATTTAATCAAATAAATAATCTATATATTGCTACAAAACAGTTATTTTTAAAACAAAAGTATGAAGATATTTTTTTAAAAATTAAAGATCTTGAAAAACCTATATATCATTTTTTTGATAACGTCAAAATATATCATTCTAATCCTAAAATTTGTTTAAATCGATTAATTTTATTAAATAGTTTTAAAAAAATTATTTTTAAAATAGCAGATTTTTCTTATTTATACTAAAATAATTAGTATAATAAAATATTATAAAGATTTTAAAGTACCTTTAGGTAATAATGATACTATAAAATCTTTTTGAATTAATACTTCAGTAGTATCATTTAATTGCAGAAAAACATATCCGTTGTTTGTAACTTTATTAATACGTCCTAAAAAACCACTTGTAGTTATAACTTCATCTCCTTTAACGAGAGCATTTATAAGATTTTTATGTTCTTTATCTTTTTTTTGTTGAGGACGGAAAAGAACAAAATAAAAAACTAATAAAAATATAAATATCATAAATATTAAAGAGTATGAATTACTATTTCCTGATGATTCAGTTACAAAATCATTAGTTTTTTGAATTAAAAAATTCATTTGATCATCCTATATATTTATTAATAATATTTTTTTGTTTGTAAAAATTTATTTGAAACTGATGAAAAACATTATTTTTTATTGCACTTCTTATATTTGACATTAGTGTCTGATAATAATGCAAGTTATGAATTGTATTTAAACGAGCACCTAATATTTCATTGCAAGCATCTAAATGATGTAAATAAGCACGACTGTAATTTTTACAAGTATAACAAGAACAAGTATCATCTATAGATGATAAATCTTGTTTATATTTTTTATTTCTAATTTTAATGATACCATTTGTAACAAATAAATATCCATTTCTAGCATTACGTGTAGGAATTACACAATCAAACATATCTATACCATGATACACTCCTTCTACTAAATCTTCTGGTTTTCCTACTCCCATGAGATATCTAGGTTTATTTTTTGGTATTTGAGGACAAATATGTTTTAATAATTTATACATTTCGTTTTTTGGTTCTCCAACAGCTAAACCACCTAATGCATACCCATCAAAGTCTATTTTGATTAATTCTTTCAGTGAAACATCACGTAAATCTGGATATATTCCTCCATGAATAATACCAAATAATAAATTTTTATTTTTATATAAATCAAAATAAAAACGACTTTTTTTTGCCCATTCTAATGATCGTTCCATTGAATTTTTTGTTCTTTCCCAATTATCAGTATATCGAATACATTCATCAAATACCATCACAATATTAGAACCTAAATTTGATTGAATATTCATAGATATTTTCGGATTCAAAAAAAATTTTTTTCCATTAATATGATTTTGAAATAAAACGCCTTCTTGATTAACTTTACAAAAACGAGATAAACTAAAAACTTGAAAGCCTCCAGAATCTGTAAGAATCGGTCCTGGCCAATTCATAAAATTATGCAATGTACCATGTAATTTAATTATTTCTTGACCAGGTCGTAAAAATAAATGAAACGCATTAGCTAAAATAATTTTACTACCTGTGCTTTGAATTTCATCTGTACTAACACTTTTTACAGTTCCATAAGTTCCAACTGGCATAAAAATAGGAGTTTCAATTTTTTCTGTTTTAAAAGTAAACATACCATATCTTGCATTACCATCTTGATTTAAAAGTTTAAAATTCATTTTTTCTCCATAATTTTTAAAATTTGTTTTAAAAAAATTATGTAAAATGCTTTATATGAAAATAATTTATTTATAGAAATATATAAAAAGTATATAAAGAAAAAAAATAATATTTATTTATTAATCTTTAATTATTAGAATTCATAATACTTTATATAATCTAAAAAATAAACTGCCAAAATAATTAATATTAAATTTAAAATATAAAAAGTAAGAGTCAAGACATTAATAACATAATAACAACTAAAATTTATTAAAAATTAATTTAAAAAAAATTTTACAAGCGTTAAAATACATAATATTTTTTTAAATTTAAATTGCTGTAATTAATTCAAATATGATAAAATCTACATGGAAAATATTATCATATAATTTATATTGATATGTCTGTTCTTGAATTTATCTAATTAAATACAATTAAATGTAAGTCTTATTAGCCAAAAGTATAACATCACCTATTTTGAAAATAGTTTTGTTATAAATCTTAATATATAATTGATTTTTAATTTGTTTATATCACAATAGTCAAAAAATTTATAATCTTTTTTACTAGATAAATAAAATTATGAAATTAAATTTTTAACTAGATATTTCTATAATTAATTATAAAATTTTTAACATTATTTAATAATCAAAAAATTTTAGCATTAATTTTAATATTGTAATATTTTTTGACTAACTCATATCTTATTAATATTTACTGTTATTTTTTCTAATACTGTCAATTTATTCTGCTTTGTTATACTTTTATAAGTATCCAAGCAAAACTTTTATGTCATTTAAGATAATTAAATTACTAGAATTATAATTCCATGAATCATTTTAGAAAAAATATATAATATACTTTCTAGTCAAATCTATTAATTATCATTAAACGACAAGTATTTTAAATTAATCAAAGATAGAAAAATATAAGCGATTTGTTATAACATAAATCAAAATAAGAAATTTTCATACTAGACTTATTTTAGAACATATATAAAATACTAAATTTTAGAATTTTGTTTTATTAAATAATTATCAATTTTCTTTTTTAATTTTTGACCGGCTTTAAAAGTCACTACTCGTCTAGCTGTTATAAGAAAATCTTCTCCTGTTTTGGGATTTCTACCAGGACGAGCATTTTTATTTTTTATTTGAAAATTTCCAAATCCAGATAATTTTACATCTTCTCCTTGTTCTAACGCTTTTCTAATCTCTTCAAAAAAGCATTCCACCAATGCTTTGGAATCTCGTTTAGTCAAATTAAATGTTTCAAATAAGTGTTCTGTTATTTCAGATTTTGTTAATACCATAACTTTTTATTTCCTTAACATCACTTGAAATTTTTTTTGCAATACTCCTATACAATCATTGATCATTAAATTAATTTCATTATCTTGTAAAGTTCTTTTATAGTTTTGAAAAATAAAACTAATACCTAAACTTTTTTTCTTTTCTAATAACTCTTGATAAGAATATACATCAAATAGATTAATTTCTACTTTTTGATTCATAAAAAAAGTTTTGCATGTTTTAATAACATCATAAACAATAATATTATCGGATATTAATACAGAAATATCTCTTCGTATCGTAGGAAATTTTGAAACACCTTGAAATTTTGTTTGTTTAATAATATTAAAAAAGTATTTTAATGAGATTTCGAATAAAAATGTCGCACTACTTACATTTAATTTTTTTTCTAATCTTGGATCAATTGCACCAATTCTTCCAATTTTATTATTCTTAAAATATATAGATGCACTTTGCTCAGGGTGCAAACCAAAGATTCTTTCAGGTCGAAATTCTATATGATTTAATTCACATATTGAATCTAATATTAATTCTAAATCACCTTTTAAATCATAAAAATCCATTTTTCTCATTTTAAGAAACCAATTTTCTGTAAAATAGTTACCGCTAATTGCAGCTGCTAAAAAAAAATCTTGTTTAATTTCTAGATTATTTTTTTTATTTATTGAAAAACATAATCCGCTTTCAAAAATCCGTATGCTTTTTTGCTGACGATTTTTATTATAAGAAATATTTTTAAGTAAACCAGGCCATAAAGATAAACGCATACATGACATATCTTTAGCAATAGGATTAGAAATTAAAATATTTTTTTTATTTTCAAAAATTAAATTTTCTATTTGAGGATCAATAAAACTATAATTTATAACTTCATAATATCCTTTGTTAATTAATATCATAGCAGATTTTGTTAATAAAAAATCTGTTAATTCATTTTTTTTATGACAATTCAAATCTTCTTTTAATGGATTTAAAAAAATATTATTATATCCGTATATTCTTAATATGTCACTAATCACATCTTCTTCAATTAATATATCAAAACGCCAACTAGGAGGAACTACATCCCAAAAATATTTTTGAAAATCTAACTTATAATCAAGATTATATAAAATATTCGAAATAATTGTATCTTTAATATCTATCCCTGCTATTTTTTGAAATTTTTTATAATACAATCTAATTGTATTGTTTTGATGTAGAAATGAATTAATTTTGAAATCATTAATCAAATTAGATTCACCTCCACATATATTTAAAATTAATTTAGTAGCATATTCTAAAGCATATTTTTGAAGAGAAGCATCCACACCGTAATTGTAATACTCTAATATTTTATTAGCATCTATTTTCTTTAAAATAAAATAAATTAATTGTTTATCAATTAAAGATACACTTAAAAATATATTTTTAGTTTTTTGATTGATTTCAGAAAAAATAGAATGAATATTACCAGGAAGAGATAATATTTTATTTTTATCAGCAAATACTAATATGTTTTCATTTAATTTTATTTTGCTTTTATTTTTTAAAACAATACTTTCTTCATTTTTAGCCATACGAATAATAAGCTTGTTATCATCTATATTATCTGCATTAAATATATTTAAAGGTTGTCCAATTTCAATTAATATATAGTTTATAATATTAGTGATAACATTATCAGATAACATATCAGAAAAAAATAATTTTTTTTTCATCCATAATGGAGTATCTACATTAACATTAATATTTTGTATAATTCTTCCTAAAAAATGTGTACATGCTTTTTGTGCTTCAATATTAATATTAATTTTTTTTTGAACGTGAATAGGTGCCGATATATTTTTTAAATATGGTTGTTTGAAATTATTTATAGCGGCAATATTACGTGATATTCCTAAAATACTTAATCCATCTGGCCGATTTGATGTAGTAGAAATTTTAATGATATTGTCTTCTAATGATAAACAATGGTTAACATTTATACCTATCAATGTTTCTTTAGGAAATTCAATAATTTTGTTATCTTGTAAAAAAATTCCTAATTCATAAAAAGAACATAGCATACCTTCTGATAATTGATTCTGTATTATTTTTTTTTTAACAAAAATATTATCTTTTAAAATAGCACCAACAGTAGCTACTGCCACTTTTATACCATGACGACAATTTAATGCTTTACATACAATATTTAATAATTTTTTTTTCCCTATATCTACTTTAACTATTTTATAATCATTAAATACAGAATGCACAATACATTCAACTATTTTCCCAACAACAACACCAGTAAATCTTGGTTTAAATTTTTTTATATATTCTACTTCAATACCAGAACTAGAAATTTGTTCACATAATATATTACTATCAATTTTAATATTGATCCATTCGCGCAACCATTTTTCACTAAATTTCATTTCATCTCACTAATTGTATTTAAATTGATTTAAAAATCTTATATCATTTTCAAAAAAAGATCGAATATCACATATTTCATAACGTAACATAGTCATTCGTTCTATACCTATTCCAAAAGCGCAAGCAGAATATATATTCCAATCAATATTAACATTTTTTAATACATTAGGATGCACCATCCCACAACCTAATATTTCTAATGATTGCAAAGTATCTTTCTTAATAATATCTACTTCTGCAGAAGGTACAGTAAAGGGAAAATAAGATGGACGAAATTTAATAGATACTGTCTTTCCAAAAAAATCATATAAAAAATTATATATAATCCATTTTAAATTGGAAAAAGTAATATTTTTATCAACTATTAAACCTTCAATTTGATGAAACATAGGTGTATGTGTAATATCATAATCATTTCGATATACTTTACCTGGAAAAATAAATCGCATTGGTGGTTTTTCTTCTTTCATAATACGAATTTGCATATTTGAAGTTTGAGTTCTTAATAATCGATTAGTATCAAACCAAAAAGTATCATGACAATCACGAGCAGGATGATTTTTAGGAATATTTAAAGCATCAAAATTATGATATTCATCTTCTATTTCAGGACCGTTAATTGATTGAAATCCTAATTTAAAAAAAAAATTTTTAATATAATTAATTGTTTGTGTTATAGGATGCAAACAACCATTTTCAAAACGACGACCAGGTAAAGAAATATCAATTTTTTCTTGTTTAATTCTTTTTTCTAATTTAATGGTCATTAAATATTTACTATGTTTGTTAATATTATTAATAACTTCCTTTTTTGAATGATTTATAATAACACTATATTTTTTTTTATCTTTCAAAGAAAAATTTTTTAAATTTTTTATATAGTTAGTTAGAATGCCTTTCTTACCTAAATACTTAATTTTAATTTGATCTAATTCTTCTATTGTTGTTGTTTTTTTGACATCTATATTAATATTTTGAAATAATTGATTTAAATTTAACATTTTGTTTTCTTTTTATTTTTTAATAAACATTAATATTACATAGCTAATAAAAAGCTTCCAAAAACAGGAAGCTTATTTTTTATATAAAAAAAAATTAAACATTTAAATATAATGTCAAAATATTGTATTTAATATTATTAATTTATTGAAATGGAGGGGGGATTATATTCCCCTCTTAATATATTAAAATTCAACATTTACGACAAAGCTTTTTTTGCTCTCTCGACTAATTTATTAAATGAAAAAATATCAAATATAGCAATATCAGATAATATTTTTCGATCAATATTAATTGAAGCTTTCTTTAACCCAAACATGAAGTTACTATAAGACATTTGACTTTGACGAACAGCAGCATTAATACGTGAAATCCATAATTGACGAAATTGTCTTTTTTTTTGTCGTCTGTCACGATACGCATACTGACCAGCTTTAGTCACTGCTTGACATGCAACTCTATAAATTCTCGAACGAGCTCCATAATAACCTTTTGCTTGCTTTAAGATTTTTTTGTGGCGAGCATGAGCAATTACACCACGTTTAACACGAGCCATTTATGCTCTCCTATTCACAAAATCTTAACAAAATAAATTTTTTATGCATATGGTAAAAAAGATTTAACTCGATCTATATCTCCTTTAGATACTAGAATTTTAGAACGAAGATGACGTTTTTTATGTGTTGTTTTTTTTGTTAAAATATGACGTAAGTTAGCTTGTTTACGTTTAAATTTATCAGATGCAGTTTTTTTAAAACGTTTAGCTGCACTTTTTAAAGTTTTAATTTTTGGCATAAATTATTTCGTTAAAATTATAAAAAGAAAATATAATTAATTTATTAGCACTATTTCTTCTTAGGTGCTAAAATCATTATCATTTGACGACCTTCAATTTTTGATGGAAATGATTCTACAATTGCTAATTCAATTAAATCATGTGTAATACGATTTAAGACGTTTATACCAATTTTTTGATGAGCCATTTCGCGACCTCTAAATCGGAGGGTAATTTTTACTTTATCACCGCATTCTAAAAATCGTATTAAATTACGTAATTTAACTTGATAATCACCTTCATCAGTTCCTGGACGAAATTTTATTTCTTTTATGTGAATTACTTTTTGTTTCTTTTTTTGTTCTTTAGAAGATTTACTTTTTTCATAAAGAAACTTTCCATAATCCATAATACGACAAACAGGAGGTTCAGCATTTGGGCTAATTTCTACTAAATCTAATCCTAATGCTTCAGATTTTTCTAAAGCTTCACGTAAGTTAACTATCCCAATTTGATTTCCATCTACACCTGTAAGGCGAACTTTAATAGCTCTTATTTCGCCATTAATTCGATTAGGACGTGTTAATTGCATTCTTTTTCCACCTTTAATACTTTATTCCTCCATTTGATGAAAGTTACGAGTCAAAATTTCTTTTTGTAACTTTTGAATAAATAAATCAACATCAATCATTTTAAAAGTCTCACCTTTTCTATTACGGACAGATATTTTTTTAGCACTAATTTCTTTTTCACCACAAATAATAATATAAGGTATTCTACGTAATATATGTTCTCGAATTTTAAAACCTATTTTTTCATTTCTTAGATCTGATTCTACACGAATATTAATATTAGCCAATTGCTTAATTAATTTATTAATATAATTACAATCAACATTTGAAATACTAATTATAACTACTTGTACTGGAGAAAGCCATGTTGGTAAATTTCCTGAAGATTCTTCAATTAATATACCAATAAAACGCTCTATTGAACCTAATATTGCACGATGAATCATAATAGGTATTTGACGTTCATTTTTTTCATTAATATAAAATGAATTTAAACGTAATGGTAAATAAAAATCAAGTTGAATTGTTCCACATTGCCAATTTCTATTTAAAGAATCTTGTAAAATAAATTCAATTTTAGGACCATAAAAAGCGCCTTCTCCGGATTGATATTCAAATGATAAATGATTTTTGATCAGCATATCAGATAAATCTTTTTCTGCTGCATTCCATAAAATATCAGTTCCAATGCTTTTTTTTGGACGTGTAGATAATTTAACTAATATTTTTTTAAAATTAAATATACTATATAAATCATATATCATTTTAATACAATCATTAATTTCAGTACGTACTTGCTCTCTAGTGCAAAATATATGTGCATCATCTTGAGTAAAATTACGTACACGCATCAAACCATGTAACGAACCTGAAGGTTCATTACGATGACAACTACCAAATTCTGCCATACGAATAGGTAAATCTCGATAAGATTTTAATTTATTATTAAAAATTTGAAGATGACCAGGGCAATTCATCGGCTTAATACAGTATTCTCGATGTTCCGATAATGTGGTAAAAATTGCATTTTTATAATTATCCCAATGTCCGCTTTTTTCCCATATTAACTTATCTATTAATAATGGTGTTTTAACTTCTTGATATTGATATTCTTTTAATTTTGATCGAACAAAATTTTGTAGTTCATTAAAAATAATCCAACCTTTATCATGCCAAAAAATCATACCTGGAGATTCTTCTTGCATATGATACAATTCAAGAAACTTTCCAAGTTTTCTATGATCTCTTTTATCCAATTCATGCAAATATTTAAGATGTTCTTCTAATTGTGTTTTATTAGACCAAGCAGTACCATAAATACGCTGTAACATCTTGTTTTTTTTATTGCCTTTCCAATAAATACCTCCTATTTTTTGTAATTTAAAATTATTACAAAATTTTATATTATAAACTTGCATACCAATATCAAAATCTACATAATTTTCATGGTAATATAACGAAATTTTTTTATTGAGATTAATTTTGTTATCCATAAAAAATATTTTATATGGTTCATTAAATTCTTGAAATATTTTTTTCGCTTGAGAATAAGAAACTAACTTATTAACAATTTCATATTCTTTTTTTATAAGCAGTTTCATCTTATTTTCTAAAATTACAAGATCCTTGATTAAAATGGAATCTTTTACATCTATATCACAATAAAAACCATTTTTAGAAATATTAATTTCAGCAATGTGTCCATGTGGCCAAATATTTTTTATAGCATAACTTAAAAGTTGTGCACAAGAATACCGAATAATATCTAATGCTTTATCGTCTTTTTTACTTATTAAATTTATAATAGAATCTTTTTTTATTATAAAATTTAAATTGGAAAAATGGTTATTTATAGAAATTGCAATAAGAGACTTAATTATATTAGGATTTTTATTTTTAATCGTCTCTATTAATGCAATAGCATTGTCGTACACCTGTTGACTTCCATCGTTAAATCTTATTACAGGCATTCTATTCGGTCCTTAATTAAAAATATTGTTTATTTAATATAATTAAATATATAAATTTAAAAACATAGTTATTTATGTAAATATATATATTTTACATACAAAATATAAAAATCACATATTATAAAATATATAAAATTGTTTTAAATTGAACTAATATGCTAGTCAAATTTTTTGACTAGCATATAAACTAAAAACGAGCATCTACAGCATCGGCTAATTGTTTAATTATTAAAGTGCTATCTTTCCAATTTAAACAAGCATCAGTAATTGATTTTCCATATATTAATGGTTGATTTTTTACTACTTTTTGAAAGCCCTCTTCTAAAAAGCTTTCAATCATAACACCAAATATCGCTTGGGAGCCATGAGAAATTTGATGAGAAATAGATTTAGAAACATCTTTTTGACGAAGATGCTCTTTTAAACAATTACCATGACTAAAATCAACCATTAAGTATTCTGATAAATTAAATTCACGTAAATTTTTTACTGCTAAATCAATATTATTAGAATGATAATTAGGAGTACGCCCACCACGCATAATTATATGACCATATGGATTACCACTAGTATGATTAATTGTCATTTGCCCATTTTTATTAGGTGCTAAAAATAAATGTTGGACTTTTGCTGCACGAATCGCATCAATAGCAATTCGTATGTTACCATCAGTACCATTTTTAAAACCTACTGGACATGAAAGAGCAGAAGCCATTTCTCTGTGAATCTGACTTTCAGTTGTTCTGGCTCCAATCGCACCCCAACTAATCAAATCTGCAATAAATTGACCTATAACTATATCAAGAAATTCAGTTGCAGCAGGCATTCCTATTGCATTAATGTCTAATAATAATTTTCTAGCGATTGCTAATCCATGATTTACTCTAAAACTACCGTTTAAATCTGGATCTGAAATTAATCCTTTCCATCCAACTACTGTTCTTGGTTTTTCAAAATATGTTCGCATTATAATTTCAAGACGTTCTTGATATTTCAATCTTAATTCATATAATCGATGAGCATATTCTACTGCTGCGACAGGATCATGAACTGAACATGGACCTATTACTACAAGTAATCGTAAATCTTTTCCAGTCATGATACGAGCAATATTTTGTCTTGTTGCGATAACAGTATCCATAATTTCTGAAGTAATAGCATATTGCTTTGCTAATTCAAATGGAGTAATTAATGGATCAATTCGTATTGTACGTAGTTCATCTGTTTTTTTCATTTTATTCTCTAAATGAATTTTTTGTTCTGGAAAGAATAATAAGATATGATAAAATTACGAAAAATTAATTAGTTCAAATTTGATTTCTAATAATGTTTTAATACTTAATAGAAACATTTTATAATATTAGGGAGAAGAAATTGTTAATAGTATAATATAAATAATATTACATAAGTTTAAACAGAGATAAATGAAGATTAAATCTTAAATAGTTATTATTTTATGATTATTTTTTTATTTTATCTGTATTAGATGCAAATAAATTATTTTTATAAATGTATTATAATTAAGATTATATTTAATTTAAAATATTTATTTAACTCTACTTTTTCTATATTTATATACTTGTTTTTAACAATGTATTTTTTCTAAAAAAGATGCAATCGAAATTCCATATATCCATGAAATTATTAAACGATAAAATATCACTAACACAACTGGACCAATAAATAAACCAATCATACCAAAAATTAATAAACCACCAATAACTCCAAATAAAATTAATAAAATAGGCAAATCTGCCCCTATTCGTATAACAAACGGTCTAAGTATATGATCAAGTATAAATACAAGACTACTCCAAACTAATAATATTGTACCCCAAGTAGTGTTATTATTCCAATATAGCCATATAATTGAAGGTATTAAAATAGGTAATGGTCCTAATTGTATTAAACAAGAAAAAAAAATTATTATCATTAGTAATGCCCAATAAGGAATACCAGACATTAATAATCCTATACCAGATAATAAAGCTTGTATTAAAGCTGTAACTGCCACACCTAATGCAACAGCTCTTATTGCTTGAGTTGCGAGTAAAATAATAGCATAACCGTTATTTTCACTTAGTCGTAATGCAAATTTTTTTACTACTTCACTAATTTTTTCACCATTCCAATATAGTAAAGTACTAAAAAATAGCATTAATATTAAATGAATAAAAAACAAACCACAATTTTTAACTTGTATTATAACAAATTCTGTTGTACGTCCCATATAAGGTTTAACTTCACGAATTAAAGCTCTTCCATCGCTATCTAATAATTCTTGATAGCTTAAAAATATTTTTTTTCCAACAAGGGGAATATCTTGCAGCCATTCTAATTCTGGAAATTCTAAAGTATTTGAACTCAACCAGTGTATAAGAGGTATACTTGTAGCAATTAAACTATTGACTAAAAAAAACACTGGAATAATAAACAACAATAGTAAAATTATAATCATTATTATTACTGCAATAGATCGTTTACCTCCAAAAAATTTTTGTATTTTTAACATTAATGGCCAAGTAGCAATTACAATCATACTAGCCCAAGAAAATCCTAATACAAATGGTCTAATAACTAAAAAACTTATTACACCCATAGAAATAATAAATATCAATGATAAAATAGATTGTAATAAATCTATCTTGTCTTTTGAATTTTGCATATAATTATTTTACCTCAATATTTTTATATTATAAGTAATTTCTTGCAAAATTAATTTTTATAAAAAATTTATATTTCTATAGAAATATAAAATAATTATAACATTAAAAATTATAAAAATAATTAATAAAAAGTAATATTGTGTAAAATATAAATATTTAATTACAATATTGAACATTTTAAATACAATTATTTTTTCTAAAAAATATTTTAAAAAAGAGAATATCATGAAAAAATATGAAATAAACACATATTTAATAAATAAAATAAAATGGAAAGGTATTTTTATCACTGAATCTGCTATCAATCAAATAATATTTTTAATTAATTTAAATGCTAATAATAAAGGAATTAGATTAAAAATAAAAAAATCAGGATGCGCAGGATTTCGTTATACAATGAAATTAGTACAATATTCAGATTTAAAAAAAGAAAATGATATAGAAGAAGTAGCTTTTTTCTATAAAAAAATTTTAATATATATGTACTCTAAAGATATACCATTTTTCGATGGAGTCAAAATAGATTTTATTAAAATTAATGTTAATAAAGTATTTAAATTTTATAATACTAAACTAGAAAAATTTTGCGGTTGTGGCGAAAGTTTTTCAATTAATTTTAATAATTACCAACATAATAAAGAATGATGTTTTTTCCCTCTAGATAACAGTGTAAATTTTCCAAAAAGTTTATCTTGATTATTAAAAATATGATTTTTTCTGATTTTTTGTCGATTAATTGAAATAGAATTTGAAATTATCATATTTTTAGCATGAGTTCGAGATTGCGCTAATGAAGTATAAACTAAAGCATCTTGTAAATCTTTTATATATTTTACTTGCACTGATGGTATACCATCTTGTTTTAATTGCTCAAAATCAGACTCTTTAAGATAAATATGTTGTTTTGAAAAGAGAAAGTGAGTAATACGCTCAACTGATAATAATTGTTCTTTTCCATGAACTAATTCAGTAATATTTTTTGCAAGACAAGATTTATCATACATAACATTATTTCCAATATGTCGTTCTTTCTCTCTTTGATTAATTTCTAAAATATCTATAAAAGTAAACATTTTTAAAAAATCATAAACATTAGTATCTTCTATATTCATCCAAAATTGATAAAATTTATAAGGACTAGTTTTCTTAGCATTGAGCCATACAGTTCCGGATTCTGTTTTTCCAAATTTAATTCCATTAGATTGAATTAATAGAGGAATTGTTAAACCAAAAACTTTTTTTCGATTTCTACGATAAATCAAATGCATACCAGAAGAAATATTACCCCATTGATCTGCTCCGCCAATTTGGAGTAATACTTGATATTTCTCATGTAAAATAAAAAAATCATATGCTTGTAATAAATTATAAGAAAATTCTGTGAATGAAATACCTTGATCAGGTCTAATAATTCTTTGTTTTACTGCAGTTCGATTAATCATAGTATTAATCGAAAAATGTTTTCCAACGTCTCTTAAAAAAGATAAAATATTTATTTTATTAAACCATATATTATTATTTAATAAACATGCGCTATTATCTCCACAATTAAAATCTAAAAAATAAGAAATTTGTTTACTAATTTTTTCTGTCCATAAATTAATATTTTTATTAGAACAAAAAATACGTTCTTTTTTCTTAAAACTTGGATCGCCTATTAAACTAGTAGCACCTCCTATTAATACTATAGGTCGATGGCCTGCTATTTGAAATCTTTTTAAAGTAATCAATGGTAAAAGATGACCAATATGTAGACTATCATCTGTAGGATCAAAACCACAATAAAGAGAAATAAAATGATTTTGAATAATTTCATTTAAACTATTTTCATGTGCAATATGTGATATTAAACCTCTATTACGTAACATGTCAATTAAATTACATGGATTCATAAAACCTTCTATTATATATTTATATAGAATTAAATATTTTATTCTAATTCTTTTATAACTTCAACATTATAAAAAAATAATCATTGTTTTTTTAATTGGGCTCAATATCTATAAACCATTTTACACGTTTTGAAATAGTAAAAATATTAACTATATCAATAGATATATTTAATAAATAATTTAAAATAGAACGTGAAGAGCATTCAATTAACAATTGATTACAAAAAATATTTTTATTTGTTAATCTCATAGAATGATCAGGACCTATAAACCATAAAAAAATATTATATTTATTAGATTGCTTTTGTAAAATTTTACGAATTAAATTTAAAAAAGCAATATTATATTCAGCATCTATACTTTCAGAATAAATAACACTATGAAAACTCCAAGGTGGTAGAAAAAATTTTTTTCTTATAGATAGCAATATATTAGAAAAATTGTGATACCTATTATTATATATGTCTTTTAAGTGAAAATTGTCAGATAATGATGTTTGCATAAATATTTTTAAAGATTCTTTTTTAAATCGCGTTAATTGATTTAAGTTCATGTAAAATTGTGCAAAATATTCTATAGAATGTAAATGAAAAGAAAGATAATGATGATCAATACAAATTAAACTGATTAATTGCACATTAGGAAAATAATAATTTTCTACAATTTCTTCTGTACTGATAATAATATAAGGATTAGGCAAAGAAATTTTAAAATTATTTTTATTTGATATATTCTTATAAATTTTACTTTCATTAAATAAAAACAACAATGGAATATTTGAAAAAATATTTTTGATTTTATTTTTAACTTCTTCTAAATTAATATTTTTAATAATTAAAGAAACACTTCCACAAACATAACAAAATTTTGGTTTTTCTAACTGAATTAAACAAAATGTACAAAATAAAATATTATAATATTTTTTTATTTCGATATATTCACGACATAAACTACATGTAAATATCCAAGAACATTTATTACATGTTAATATAAAAAACAATAAACTAAACTTATTAAAAATTAATAATACTTGTTTATTTTTAAAATTTTTATAAATTTGATGAATTAACGTTAAAGATAAACGAAATTTTATTTTTTCTTTTTTCAAATTAATAATGTTATAATTTTGTCTATTAATAGTATAATATTGATTTAAATTAACATAAAAACATTTTTTATTTAAAATATTATATAATGTTTTTAATGATGGCGTATTTGAATCTAAAATGATTGGTATATTTGTTTTATATGCTCTGAATATTCCTAAATCCCGAACATGATATCTAAATTGATTTTTATTTTTATATTTTAAATGATGTTCTTCAAGAACAATAATAAGACCTAGATTTAAAAAAGGTAAAAAAATACTTTTATTTGTACCAATCACAATAGAGTTTTTACTATTTTTTATATCCAACCACACTTTTAAGTATTGTCTACTCGTTAATTTTGCATGACATACATTAATAGATACATCAAAAAATTTTTTTAAAAATATTACAATCATATTTATATTTTTAATATAAGGCACTAAAATGAGTATTTGCATATTTTTATGCAATACTTTTTTAATTAAACCTAAATAAAATTTAACTTTAATATATAAAGTAATATTTGTTAATAACCACGATTTAAAACATTTTTTATTTAAAATATCATTAATTACTATTAATATTTTTTTATTTAAAAAAAATTTTTTTTTCATCTTAAAATTATATTGATTTTTTAAACATATACTATTGATTTGACATAATTTTTGGTTTTCTAATTTTTTTAAAATAAATTTAGATAAGTTATATTGTTTTAATTCAGTATCTAATATGCTAGTTTTTTTTAAAATTTGTAATGCATTTAATTGTTTTTTTCTATTTTTTAAATAGTTTAAATCTAGCTCTTGACCTTTTTTTGTTATATTCCATTTTAAAACAACTATATCTTTTAGAATATAATCAGTACGTAAGCATTTTGGCAAAACAGAAAATAATAAATATCCAACAGGACAATGGTAATTTTTGCTTATCCAAATTAAAATATCTAAGACAATTTTATTGTAAAGTGATTTAGTATCAATTAATGATTTGACATATTTTAAATTTAATTGACTGACATTATTAGTTTTATAAAAATCAATTACAATACCTACTGTATCTTTAGAATTAAATGGTACTAAAATACGCCCCCCAATAATAGGATACATATAATTAGGGAGAAAATATTTAAAATTTTGTCTAATTGAATATGGTAAAACAACTGTTACAATAATCATGTGTATATCCATAAAATATATTATTTATTTTTAAATTCACATAATTCAAAGATTAAACATATATGACATTTAATTTTTCGTGCAGTACAAATATGTTTTCCATGCCAAACAAACCAGCTATGGACAAACAACTTAAAAACATTCGGTACAACTTTAATTAATTTTTTTTCAACTACTTTGACATTTTTACCTGTAGCAAAATTAGTACGATTTGATACTCGAAACACATGTGTATCGACAGCAATAGTTTTTTTTTTAAATAATATATTCAAAATAATGTTAGCAGTTTTTCTTCCAACACCAGGTAAAGATTCTAATTCAATACGATTATTTGGAATATTGCCATTATATTTAGTTAACAATAAAAAAGCAGTTTCAATAATATTTGATGATTTAATATTATATAATCCAATACCTTTAATATAATGTTTAAGACCTTTTGTTCCTAGTAATAAAATTTTTTCAGGAGTATTAGCTATTTGAAATAATTTTTTAGTAATTTTATTTACCATCAAATCAGTAGATTGTGCAGATAACATAACGGATAATAATAATTCAAAATCAGAAGTAAAGACCAGATCTGTCTTCGGTTCAGGATATTTCATGAAAAATAATGATAAAATTTTATAACGTTTTTCTTTATTCATAATAATATTATTTTTGAAAATTAACTTAAGACAAAATATTGTTTAATTTTATCAACATATAAATTATTTATAATATTTTCTTTAATTTTTTAATATTATTAATTATTAAATTGTATAATTAACAGTATAAATTATTAAATTTACTAAATACAATAACTGTTTAAAAATTTTAAATAATTGTTTTGTTGTCGTGAATAACATATAATATATAGACTATTGATATAAATTTATCAATACATAAAAAATAATATAATAAATTATAGTAATAAGCATGTATAAGTTTCATTATATCAAAGCATGATTATGTTTAATACACGTAGTTTATAATTCAATTAATTTATAAAATATATATTGATTATGACTCTTAAAAATTGATATAGATTAAATCTATTTAATAACCTCACAAAAAATAATTTATTGAAAATCTTTTTTGAGTAAACGTTCTGTTGTATCTACAATTGTCTGAGTATAAAAATCAATTTCAATATTCATAATATCATTAATTTTTTTGCTTCCTATTGTTGTAACAAATAAAGTATGCGGGATAATATTTATACAAAATTCATTTTGAGTAATCTTGCCAATAGTTAAACTAATTCCATCAACACAAATAAATCCTTTATAAAAAAGATATTTTATTAATTTATTATTTTTTAATTGAAGCCATATAACATAACTATTATTTACATGAAGTATATTTGAAATTTTAGCGGTAGTTATGATATGACCTGATATTATATGACCGCCAATTTCATCACCATATTTTACTGATCTTTCTACATTAATATTATCTCCAATAGAAAGCATGCCTAAATTAGTAATTTTCAATGTTTCTTTAATAACATCGCATATAAAATAAGAATTATTTATATTTTGAATAGTTACACAACATCCATTATATGCAATTGAATCACCTACCTTTAAATTTTTAGATAAAAAAGATGAAAGTTCAACAGTAAAGGTATAAATATTTTTTTTCTTTTCTATAAATACGATAGTCGCGATTCCATGTACAATACCTGTAAACATAATATTTCCTTTTAAAAATTTTTAAAAAATATAATAATATTTTATATTAAAAATTTACAGACTGTTAAAAAATATTTGTATATTATTATAGTAATAATGTATAATTTTAAATTATAAGTTTTTATAAAAAATATTTTACGTTCGTAGCTCAATTGGTTAGAGCGCTACCATGACATGGTAGAAGTTAGTGGTTCAAGTCCACTCGAACGTATTAAAAATTTAAAAATAGGAATAAATATAAATTTGATTGATAAAATTATTAAAAACTATCAAAATAAATCTTTTTTAATTGCTTATAGTGGCGGATTAGATTCCACAGTTCTTCTTTATCAATTACTAAAAATAAAAAAAAATAATATTCAAATACGCGCTATTCATATTAATCATAATATTCACTCACTTTCACAACAATGGACAGAACATTGTCAAAAAATTTGTGTTAAAAATCAAATACCATTAATTATTGAATATCTTCAACCTCACAAAAACATGAATAATCTTGAAGAAAGATTACGTATACAAAGATATAATATTTTTTATAAAAATTTATTGAAAAATGAAATATTACTTACTGGTCATCATATTAATGATCAATGTGAAACATTTATTTTATCTTTAAAAAGAGGTAGCGGTCCCACTGGATTATCATGTATGTCTTTTCAAACCTCGCTTGGTAACAATATAATTATTCGTCCTTTTTTAAATATAACAAAAAAAGAATTAGAACTATGGGCTAAAAAGCATCAATTAAAATGGATAGAAGATATTAGTAATCTTCAAATTCATTATGATCGTAATTTTATACGTCATAATGTTATGCCTATCTTAGAAAAAAAATGGCCTTATTTTATACAAAACTGCTTACGTACTATAAATATATGTCAAAAAGAAACTAAACTACTAAATTATTTTCTTCATAAAAAAATTTATAATTTAATCATATTTAATGACTGTCTAAATATTAAAACATTTAAAAATATGCAAAAAGATATGTGTACAGCTTTAATTAGATATTGGCTTTCATTAAAAAAAATAAAACTGCCTTCATACAAAAGTATTCAATATATTTATGATCAAATAATTTTCAGTCGACAAGACGCTAATCCTAGAATAGTTTTAAAAAAAAATGAAATTAGAAGATATAAAGAAACTTTATATTTTTTAAAAATTCAACCAAGTGTTCAAAATACTATATTATTTTGGCATAATCATAATATAAAACTAAAACTTCCAAATAATTTAGGATATTTAGAAAAAAATAAATATGGAAACAAATTACCTGCACCTCACAAAAACGAATTAATTAATATTCGTTTTCAATATGAAGGTAAAATTTTTATTTTAGGACGACATAAAAAAAGACAAATCAAAAAAATTTGGCAAGAAAACAATATTCCACCATGGTTAAGAAACCAAATTCCACTTTTATTTTATAATAATATTTTTATTGCTGCTTTAGGAATATTTATTGTTAATTGTAATATGACATATCGAGATGATTGGATGCTATCTTGGAATAATCATGTTAAATTACCTAATAATTATTTATTTTCTTTTTTTTAAAAAAAATATTTTCAATAATAATATTATTCATTTGCATAAATTCATTAGTTTATTAATTTGTTCAAACTTAATTCTTGTATATAATAATGAAAACTTATTTATTTTATGTGATAAAAGTGGACTGTTTATATTTTTCCAATTTAATTCTATTGCTAAAAATAATTCTGTTTTATATGATAAATCAGGAAGAATAGGTTTTAAAAAAATCATAACAATTCTAAAAAAATTAATACCTATTGTACATATTTTTTGTAATTCAATCAGATTATTTTTATTAATAATCATTTTCCATGGTTTCTTGTTATTAATATATTGATTAGCTATATCTAATAATCTCATAGATTCTTTTACTACAAAACTAAATTGACGATTTTCAAAAAATTTCTTAATATCTATACTAGAATTAACAAAATAATTATACAATTGAACATCATTTAGTTCATCAGATAAATATCCATTAAAATATTTATTAATAAAACTAGCATTTCTTGATGCTAAATTTACTAATTTATTTACAATATCGCTATTTATTTTCTGAACAAAATCTTCTAAATTCATTTCGATATCATCAATTTTATTAGATAACTTACTTGCATAATAATAACGTAAACTATCTGAATCAAAACACTGAATCCAATTACTAGCTTTAATTACAGCACCTTTTGATTTTGATAATTTTAAACCATTCATAGTAAGATAACCATGAACGAAAATTTTATTAGGTTTTCTAAAAGAAGATGCTTCTAATATTGCGGGCCAAAATAAAGTATGAAAATAAATAATATCTTTTCCAATAAAATGATATAATTCATAATTAGATTTTTTATCCCATAAATCATTAAAATTTAAATATTTATTTTTAAAACATAAATTTTTAAATGCACTTATATAACCAATTGGAGCATCTAGCCAAACATAAAAATATTTGTTTTGATAATTAGGTATTTTAAATCCAAAATAAGGTGCATCACGAGAAATACACCATGATTTTAAACCTATTTTAAACCATTCTTCCGTTTTTTTAATTACTACATTATCTAAAACTCCAGAATTAATCCAATTTTTTAACATTTTACTAAAAATAGGTAAATTAAAATATAAATTTTTTGTATTTTTTAAAATAGGCTGTGTCCCTGATATAACAGATATAGGATCAATCAAATCTATAGGTTCATATATTGCACTACATATTTCACAAAAATCTCCATATTGATTTTTTGCATAACAAATTGGACAAGTACCTTTTATAAATCTATCAGGAAGAAAAATGTTTTTTATATTATCATAAAATTGAGAAATATTTTTTTCTTGAATTAGCCCTTTCTGATTTAAAGATTTAAATATATTTCTTAATAAATATAAATTTTCTAAGCTATGTGTAGAATAATAATTATCATGCGAAATGTTAAAATTTAAAAAATCTATTTTATGTTCTTTTCTTATATTTTTAATTAATGCATGTGAAGAGATTTTTAAATCTTGAGATTTTAGCATGATCGCTGTACCATGTGCATCATCAGCTGAAACAAACCATACTTCATTTCCACACATTCTTTGATAACGTACCCAAATATCTGCCTGAATATGTTCTAACATATGACCTATATGAATTGAACCATTTGCATAAGGTAACGCACATGTCACTAAAATTTTTCTTAATATATTTGACATAAAATTATATTTTTTAATAAATGTATATTATAAACAATAATATTAATCATAAACTATTCTGATACTAAATAAATAGTTTTTTTTAGAAAATACTAAAAACTTTTAAAAAATTATTCTTTATGAATACGACTTGGTATCACTCCATTTTGATTATTATATTTAGCTTCTTGTCTTAAATTATAAGGACGTAAAACTGGTTGAGATAATACTTCAAAACTTAATGTTGCAATTTTTATTTTAGGACGTAAAACTAAAGTTAACTTTCCTGCATTAAAAATTTCTAAAACAATATTACCTTTCCAACCTGGATCAATACGATGAGCAGTAGCATGAACCATTAATCCAAGACGAGCTAAAGAAGAACGACCATCTAGCCAACCTACTAAATTATTTGGAATTGTAATATTTTCAAAAGTTGAAAACAATACTAAAGATCCCGGTTGTAAAAAAAATGGTTTCTCTTTAGAAAAAACTATTTCATCACTCATAATCTCTTTTAGCGCTAATTCTCTGTTAATTTTTGAATCACTTAAATCAAAAAATGATCTAGTATGTTCATGAAAAAAACGAAATGTGTTGCCAAGATGTATATCAACTGTAATACCATGAATAAGTTTTTTTTCAGGATACGGATCAATAATTAAGTCTTTTCTTTTTAACCATTCTTCAATATCTTTATCACATAAACGCATTTTAAACCTTACTAAATAAATAATGGATTTGTTTGCAATTATTATAAAATAAAATTTTTAAATTATAAATAAGATCTAATAGCAGAGAGATATTTTTATATCTTCTGCTATTTTTATTCTAATCATAAAATTTAAATTATAAAATAAATAATATTTTTATAAGATGAGCAATAGTAATATATTTTAACTTTTTTTATCTTAATATTAGATTGACCAATTAGTATGAAAATCACCTAACTTATCAATTCTTTGATAAGTATGTGATCCAAAATAATCTCTTTGTGCTTGAATTAAATTAGCAGGTAAATTTAATGATCTATAACTATCATAGTAAGATATTGCTGCAGAAAAAGCTGGAATAGAAATGCCATATTTTATTGCATAAATTACAATTTGACGTAATGAACTTTCATATTCATTAGCTATTTTTGAAAAATAAGACGTTAATAATAAGTTAACAGTATTTTGATTCTTAGAATATTCTTCAGCAATTTTTTGTAAAAATTCAGCTCGAATAATACATCCAGCTCGAAAAATCTTAGCTATTTTAGAATATTGTAAATTCCAATTATATTTTTTTGAAGCAGCACTTAATTGTGAAAAACCTTGAGCATAAGAAATAATTTTTCCTAAATATAAAGCACGTCTAATTTCTTCAATAAAACCATTTTTATCTTGAATTAAATGTTTAATTCTAGGTCCTGTTAAGATTTTTGATGCAATTATACGTTGTTTTTTTAAAGAAGATAAATAACGTTCAAAAACAGATGCAGTAATTAATGAAAGAGGTTCACGAAGTTCTAAAGCATTTTGACTAATCCATTTTCCAGTTCCTTTATCTTTTGCTTGATCTAAAATCATGTCTATCAAATAATTATTGTTTTGATCTTTTTTAAGAAAAATATCTTTTGTAATTTCAATTAAATAACTATTTAATTCAGTTTTATTCCATTCAGAAAATATTTTTGATAATTCTTCATTATTGAGAAATAATATATTCTTTAACAAATGATAAGATTCTGAAATTAATTGCATGTCTCCATATTCAATTCCATTATGTATCATTTTAACATAATGACCGGCTCCATCTGGTCCAATATAGCTTAAACAAGATTCACCTTGAAACTTTGCTGATATTTTTTTTAACATAGGATGAACAAGTTGATATGCTTTTTTTTGACCGCCAGGCATAATAGAAGGACCTTTTAATGCTCCTAATTCTCCCCCAGATATACCCATACCAATAAAATTAATTGAATATTCAGATAATTCATCATTTCTTCTAATAGTATCTTTATAAAAAGTGTTACCTGCATCAATTAAAATATCTTCTTTTTCTAAATAAGGCATTATTGATTTAATAGTTTCATCAGTTGCTTTTCCAGATTTGACCATAAGTATAATACATCTAGGTTTTATAAGTGAGTTCACAAAATCTTTAATAGAATAATATGGAAAAAGATTATTATTCTGATGTTTTTTAATTACTTCTTGAGTAGTACTATGAGTTCTATTAAATATAGATACAGTATAATTTTTGCTTGCAATATTTAAAGCTAAATTTTTACCCATTACCGCCATTCCTATAACACCAATTTGTTGTTTTGACATTATTTCTCCGAAATTTAAAAATCAATAGTGTATAATAATTATTATATAATATAATAATTTTTACTCATTCTTATATACAAATGACAATAATAATATTGATTATAAAATTATTTTAAAGATATTATATTATAGCTTTTTATTTGAAGTTATTTTATATTTTTGATAATTATATTATTTTTTTATTTCTTTTTTTTAAATTTTCAATCACTGTGGTTAAATTTAAATCTTGATTATGTAATAATACAATGAGATGATAAATTAAATCTGAAGATTCATTAATTAATTCATTTTTATCTTTTTTCATAGCAGATAATATTGTTTCTATAGCTTCTTCACCTACTTTTTGAGCTATACGATATATACCAGATTGATATAAATAAGACGTATATGAATTATTAATATAATTATTTTTTTTATCTTCTATAAGCTCTTCTAAATCAAATAAAAAATCTATATCATATTTTCTTACAGAAAAACAACTTTTATTATTTAAATGACATGTTTCTCCTATAGATGATACTAAAATTAATAACGTGTCATAATCACAATCTGTGCTAATTTCCATGACTTTAAGATAATTACCAGATGTGTGACCTTTAGTCCATAAACATTTTTTAGTACGGGAATAAAATGTTACTAAACCTTCTTTTTTAGTTTTTAATAAAGCTTCTTTATTCATATATCCATGCATTAAAATTTCTTTTGAATAATAATGTTGTATAATTGCAGGAATCATTCCATTAGTTTTAATCCAATTTATCTTAGATAAATCATATTTTTTTAACATTCTCTAATTTCTATACCTTTGTTTATTAAAAAACTTTTTAAAATTTTAATATCTATTATTTTCTTATGAAAAACCGATGCAGCTAAAACACCATCTACATTAGAATGATATAAAGCATCATAAAAATGTTCTAAAGTTCCAGCTCCTCCTGATGCAATCAATGGTACTTTACATATTTTTCTAATTTTTTTGAGATGAATAATATCATAACCCGTTTGCAATCCATCTTGATTCATTACATTTAATACAATTTCACCAGCACCTTGTTCTTGTACTTTTTTTACCCAATCACTGGTTTTCCAAATAGTTTGATAAGTTTGACTGACATCGCCTGTATATTGTTGCACCATATAACAATTTTTTTTTTGATCAAATAAAGAATCAATTCCAACTACTGTACACTGGACTCCAAACTGATTGGAAATTTCAGTTATTAAATGAGGATTAATCAATGCAGCAGAATTAATGGATATTTTATCTGCACCACTAGATAAAATATCTTGAGCATCTTTTATACTTTTAATTCCACCAGCTACACAAAAGGGAATATTAATTACTTGTGCAATTTTTTTAATCCAATCATGACTAACTAATTTATTTTTTGTTGATGCAGTTATGTCATAAAAAACCAACTCATCTATACCTTCGTTTGCATAACGCTTAGCTAACGGTATAATATCACCTACAATTTGATGATTTTTAAACTTAATTCCTTTTACTACTACACCATTGCTAACATCAAGACATGCTATGATTCGTTTTGCCAACATTTTAAAGCCTCTTCAATTGTAAATTTCCTTTCTAATAAACTTCTACCAATAATAACACTTTTAACACCGGTTTTTCTTAATGCAATAATATCTGCTAATTTTGAAACACCTCCAGATGCTTGAAATTCAATTGTTTGAAAAGAATTAGTAATATCTTTATATAATTGAATATTGGGACCTAATAGTGTTCCATCTTTCGATATATCTGTACATAATACATGTTTCAATCCACTAGGTAAAAAATATTCAATAATGTCTTCTAAAACATATTTAGTTTTTTTTGTCCAACCATTAATATATATTTCTTTATTATCTTTATTATTAATACGTATATCTAATGCTAAAACAATTGAATCTGAACCATATATTTTTAACCATTCTTTTATTTTTTGTTTATTTTCTATAATAGAAGAACCAATTACAACTCTTGTTACTCCTAATTTAAGCAATTCATTGATATCTTTTTTAGTTCTAATTCCTCCTCCTATTTGCATAGATATATCGGTAGAAGATAAAATATTATTAAAAAATTCTATTTGTCTATTTTTTTTATTTTTAGCTCCATCTAAATCTACTAAATGAACAATTTTTACTCCTTTGTGTTTATATTCTTCTAAATAACTAATCAAATGAATATTATATTTTTTTTGATTTAGATAATCTCCTTGATATAAACGTACTATTTGATTATTAATTAAATCAAATGCAGGAATAATCATTAAATTATATCTCCAAAAAATTTTTTAATAATTGAGATCCTATATTTCCAGATTTTTCTGGATGAAATTGAACACCAAAAAAATTATTTTTTTGTATAATTGAACTAAAATTAATACCGTAAGTAGTTGTAGATAATGTATATTCATTAATTGGAACTATATAACTATGAACAAAATAAAATCTTGAATAATTTGGTATATTTTTAAACAAAGGATGTGCTATTTGAAATTTAATTTGATTCCATCCAATATGAGGCAACGATAGATTAGTGTCTTTTAAACGTAGCACAGGATATTTCATAACACCAAGTGTTTTGATACCATTAGATTCTTCACTAAAATTAAAAAAAAGTTGCATTCCAAGACATATACCCAAAACGTTTTGTTTTAGTTCTTTAATAATATTAATTATATTTTTTTTCTGTAAAACCTTCATAACCGCAGCAGCTGTACCGACTCCAGGTAAAAAAATTTTTTTAGCTTTCAAAATAATAGAAGGATTGTCAGTAATTATAGAATTATAACCTAAATGTTTAATTGCTACTTGTATTGAAGTTAAATTTGCACATCCTGTATCTATGATAACTATATTCATTATAAAATACCTTTTGAAGTTGGTAATTTATTTCCTTCAATTTTAATAGCTTGACGTAATGCACGTCCAAAAACTTTAAATAAACTTTCTGCACAATGATGATCATTCTTTCCTTCAGCATATAAATGAAGAGTAATTTTCATTGCATAACACAAAGAATAAAAAAAATGTTCAATCATACTCGTACTAAGATCACCTACCATTTTATAATGAAAAGTTGTTTTAAACATTAAATATGGACGATTTGATATATCTATAATACAATTAGACTTACTTTCATCCATAGGCAAATAAAAACCAAATCTAGATAAACCTATTTTATTTCCTAAAGCTTGTAATAACGCATCTCCTAAAACAATACCGGTATCTTCTATAGTATGATGATCATCCACTTCAAGATCACCTTTTATATCAATATTCATACAAATTCCACTATGAACTGATAATTGTTCTAACATATGATCAAAAAATTTAATACCTGTATTAATTTGACTCGTTTCTTCTGAATCTAGCCACAATTGTACATGTGCTTTAGTTTCTGTTGTAGTTCTAAATACTTCTATATATCTATTATATTTAACAATATATTTTTCAATATCTATCCAATTAAATGATGTATCATCGTATTTAATTCCTTTTAATTGCATATTCTTTGCTAATTCCATATCTGTTTCTCGATCACCAATAACGTAACTATTATGTAAATTGATTTTATTCAACCAAGGTTTTAACATATGAATTTTAGGTTTACGACATAAACAATTATCATGTAAATAATGAGGACAAATTAATACATCATCAAATGTTACTCCTTCTGAACTAAAAACGTTTAACATAAATCTATGCGGTCGATTAAAATCTTTTAATAAAAAATTATTGCTACCAAGCCCATCTTGATTTGTCACTATAATTAATTTATAGTTTAATTTTATTAATTTGCGTAATGAAGAAATAACATTCTTTTTAAATCGCAACTTATCTATTGAATCTATTTGGTAAGTATTTTTTGGTTCATGAATTAATGTACCATCTCGATCAAGAAATAATATTTTACTTTTCACTGACACCACCTGAAAACATATTTTTTTTAGAAAATATTTTGAGTTCTTTAATTAAAAGTACATTTTCTGAATGTGTTCCTATGGATATTCTAATGCATTTTTCTAAATTTTTTTTATCATGTTGATTTCTTAAAATTATCCCTTTGTTCCATAGTGTCTTAAAAATTTCTTTAAACATAAAAAATTTCACTAATACATAATTAGCTTGACTTATAAAAACTTTTTCTACACATTGAATACTTTTTAATTTTTTGATCAACCAAATACGGTGATTGTTTAACATTGATACTCTATTCTGCATTAATTGAATATTTTTTTCTTTTAAAGCTTGAACGGCAATGTCAGTAACAGGTACAGATATAGGATAGGGACTAATAACTTTTTTTAAAATATTAATGATCTCTTGATTAGCTAAAGTAAAACCACATCTTATACCAGCTAATGCAAAAGATTTGGATAAAGTTCGTAAAATAACTAAATTTGGATATTCTGACAAATATCTAGTCATAGTATCAGTCGGAGAAAATTCAATATAAGCTTCATCAACTACCACTAAACATTGATTAGAAGTGATACTTAATAAGTTTATAAGATCATTTAATAATATAAGATTACCGGTAGGATTATTAGGATTACAAATATATATTAACTTGACTCCAATTAAATTAGACTTAATATTACATAAGTCTAATTGCCAAGTATTTTTTATAGTAGGGATTTCTTTAATTTCTACACCTGCTATTTTTGCACTTACTTTATACATATCATAAGTAGGAGGACAATAAATAATTGCATCTTTTTTAGGTTCACAAAAAGATTTGATTAATAATTCAATTCCTTCATCGGCACCACGTGTTACTAATATTTGTTCGCAAGATAAATTGACATAAGAAGCATATAATGATATTAAATGATTAGGTTGACATTCAGGATAACGATTAAATATTTTTTTTTTTGATTTAAAACAAACAGATAGAGGTGATTCATTAGCATTTAATAATATATTACCATGCATTCCTCCAATATGTCTTGCAGATTGATAAGGTATTAAATTTTGTATATTATTTCTAAACAATTTCAAAATTTTATTTTTCATATTTTTCCTTTAAAAAATCTGTTCTAATTTTTACAGCATTCTTATGTGCTTCAAGTTTTTCTGCAGAAGCTAAAATTTCAATAGTATTAGATAGATTTATTAGTCCTTTAGGTGTTAATTCTTGAATTAGCACACGTTTTTGAAAATCTGCTAAACCTAAAGCTGAATCAGTAATAGATTTTCCATATGTAGGTAAAACATGATTTGTTCCAGATGCATAATCACCAACAGATTCAGGAGACCATGAACCTAAAAAAATAGAACTAGCATTTGAGATATGAGGTAATATTTCTCTTGGTGAACTTGTTTGAATAATTAAATGTTCAGGAGAATACACATTCGATATATTTATACACTCTAATAAATTTTGAGTCACAATAATTGCGCTATTTTTTAATGCAATTAAAATTTCTGATAATCTAGATAAATTTTTTAACTGTTTATTAAGTGAATTTAAAACTTTTTTTGCTAATTCAACATATGGTGTTAACAAAATAACTTGAGAAGATATTCCATGTTCAGCTTGTGATAATAAATCTGCAGCAATAAAATCTGCATTAGCAGTATTATCAGCGATTATTAACAATTCTGATGGTCCTGCTAACATATCTATAGCTGTTCCATTTAATACTGAACTTACTTGTAATTTTGCTTCTGTAACATAAGCATTACCTGGGCCAAAAATTTTATCGACTTTAGGAATTGTTTCAGTACCAAATGCTAGTGCTGCTATTGCTTGAGCACCACCAACTTGAAAAATAGTATTAATTTTACAAATATGAGCTGCATATAATATTTCATTACTAATTGGAGGAGGAGAACAAAGAATAATTTTATTACAACCAGCAATCTGAGCTGGTATTGCCAGCATTAATACAGTAGAAAATAAAGGAGCTGTTCCACCAGGTATATAAATTCCTATTGCATTTAAAGGTAGATTAACTTGCTGACAACGCACTCCAATTTCAGTTTCAACATCTACTTTAGATAAACTTTGTGCTTGATGAAAAAATTGAATATTTTTTTTTGCAATGTCAATAGAATTTTTTAAATCTTTATTTAAATATAGTGAAGATACGGTAATCTGCTTACTAGATATTTGAAATTTTTTACAATCATATTTATCAAATAAAATAGAATAATCTCTTAATGCTTTATCACCTAATACTTTAACATTATTAATAATTTCTTTAACAGTCTTTTTAATATTAAGATTTTTTTTTAAATCAGGTCTAGATAATATTTTTTTTTGTTCATATACATTTAATTGATTCCAAAAAATTATTTTATTAAAATTATTCATTTTATAGTTTTACTCCATCATTTTTTCAATTGGCAAAACTAATATTGAACTAGCCCCTAATAATTTTAATTTTTCCATAGTTTCCCAAAACAATGTTTCACTACTAACCATATGCATTGCTACTCGATTTTTATCACCTGCTAATTTTAAAATAGTAGGTTTTTCTGCGCCTTGTAATAATGATATTACTTCATTTAATTTATTTATAGGAGCATGTAACATGATGTATTTAGATTCACGTGCTTTAATAACCCCTTGAATACGTGTCATTAATTTATTGATTATTTCTTTTTTATTGATATTAATATCACCAGTTTTGCAAACAAGACATGCATGCGAATGATAAACTACTTCTACTTCACGTAAACCATTAGCTTCTAATGTTGCTCCTGTAGAAACTAAATCACAAATAGCATCAGCTAAACCAGCCCTAGGTGCTACTTCCACTGATCCATTTAACATACAAGATTTAAATGTAATATTTTTTGAATCTAGATATTTTTTTAATAAATGAGGATATGAAGTTGCTATTCTAATATTTTGTAAAGATGTAATATTAGAATAAATCATATTCACTGGTAATGCTAAAGACAATCTACATATTCCAAAATCAAGTCTTCTTAAGGTAATATAAGAACATTCTAGTTTTTGTGATGTGCGTTTTAATGATTCTTCTTTCAGCACATTTTCTCCTACTATTCCTAAATCTACTATATTATCCATTATGAGACCAGGAATATCATCATCACGCACTAACATGACATCAATAGGCATATTTTCAGCAAAAGCTATCAATTTTTTTTGTTTCAAATTAATTTTAATACCACAACATGTTAATAACTTTATAGAATCATTACTCAAACGACCATTTTTTTGCATCGCTATACGTACACGATTATTTTCAAACATGTTTAAATTCCTTAAAAATTTTTTATCAATAAAAAAGAATCTATACTGAATTTAGTTCAAAAATAAAAAACCCAAAATAAGGGTTTTTAGAAAAATATTACTATAATACTGTGAATAATCTAATCTTTAAATTGTAGTCATAACGATAATAATATTATTATATTTTAAGATTACGAATAATAATTATTTAAATACATAATTTATATAATGTTCAATTATGAACTTATGCATGTATAAAACATTTTTTAAGATAAAATTATGTAATTTAAATTGTAATAAAATATATATTCAAGAATGGATTTCAATTATGACTATAATTGCAGCATCGCTTCCAAAAAATTTAGGAGCTTGATGAAAAGCTATAATATCTGGATGTTGAGATAACCAAAAGGGCGTTTGCTTTTTTAATATATTTTTACCATATCCATGCATAATATGAGCACAAAAAAATTTTTCTTTTTGACATGTCGTAATTAATTCACCTAATGCTTGTTGTGCTTGATATTGTGTTAATCCATGTAAATCAAGAAAAATATCTGGATTATATTTTCCTGCTTGTAAATTTTTTAAGATATTATATGCGCTGTCATGCCGAATATAAGATACAGGATTATCTTTAAATAAATTTTTTTTTTGATTTCTATAAGAAAAATAGTGACTATGAGCATTTTGTTCAAAAATGAAACGTTTAGATATAATATTAGTATTATTTTTTTTATGCATTCGAGAATGAAAAATAGTATCTTGCACTATCTCACGAGTACCATTCAACCATGTACGAAATAAATTCTTCGAATTAATAATATCTCGATTATTTTTATCCATAATTTTAATTACCAATAAAATTAATTCATTGAACAGATTAAAAGTAATATAATTTATTTAAATTTATATAGTTATTTACTTATTTTTATTAATTATATAATTTAGTTTTTATAAAAACAACAAATAAAATATTATTCTTAAAAAATTAATTTTTAAAAAATAATATTTAAAATAAAATATATTTCACGTTTTTAAAAATAAAAATTATGTTTTTATATTTGTTCTGTATAGTTATATTATTCACTTTTATATTTAGAGAAAAAATAATGTCTGGAAATACAATCGGTAAAATATTTTGTGTTACTACTTTTGGTGAATCACATGGAACAGCATTAGGATGTATTGTTGATGGGACACCGCCAGGTCTTAAATTATGTTGTGAAGATTTACAGCACGATTTAAATCGTAGAAGACCAGGTACATCTCGTTATACTACTCCACGTCAAGAACTAGATCAAATTCATATATTGTCTGGTATATTTAATGGTATTACAACCGGTACTAGTATTGGATTAATTATTTATAATAATGATCAACGCTCGCAAGATTATAAGAATATAAAAAATATCTTTCGACCAGGACATGCAGATTATACTTATGAAAAGAAATATGGAATAAGAGATTATCGTGGAGGAGGAAGATCTTCTGCTCGAGAAACTGCAATGCGAGTTGCTGCTGGAGGTATTGCAAAAAAATATCTTTATAATAAATATGGAATTATTATACGTGCATATTTATCTAAAATAGGAAATATAAATTGTCCTTTTAAATCATGGGAAGAAATAGAAAACAATCCTTTTTTTTGCTCTGATCATAAAAAAGTTTTTGAAATTGCAAATTTAATAAAAGATTTAAAAAAAACTGGTGACTCTATTGGAGCTGAAATTACAATTATAGCTGAAAATGTTCCTATAGGACTTGGCGAACCGATTTTCGACCGTCTTGATGCTGACTTAGCACATGCTTTAATGAGTATTAATGCCGTTAAAGGTGTAGAAATTGGAGATGGTTTTCAGGTAGTCAATCAAAAAGGAAGTATACATCGTGATGAAATTACACCAGAAGGATTTAAAACTAATCATGCTGGAGGTATTTTAGGAGGTATTAGTAATGGTGAAAACATTATATTAAAAACAGCTTTTAAACCTACATCAAGTATTTGTAAAAAAGGAAATACAATTAACACAAAAAATGAAAAAGTTTCAATTATTACTAAAGGTAGGCATGACCCATGTGTTGGATTACGTGCAGTACCAATCACTGAAGCTATGGTAGCAATTATTTTGATGGATCATCTATTAAGATTTCGTGCACAATGTAGTGAAAAATAATTTTTTAAAATATTTTAAGTATCCAATTAGAAGCATAATTATTTCTTCAAATTTATAATTTAATTTTTTATTTATTATTACAATAAATTTTCAAATTTCTTTATAGATTATTAAATACTGCCTAATTGTTTCATATGCTAAAATCTTATATTATATATTGTATATATGTTCATTTAAGATTAAATATTATATAAAAAATATTATTTTATACAATAAACAAATGTATTTTATATTGTTTATAAATAAATAAACATTTTAAAAAAATTGAAAATTAAATTATTTTAATAATATAAATAATATTTATAATTATAACATTATTGATATTTTATGATATCAATTATATTTTGTACTATTAATCTTTTAATATATTTTAAAATATATTTTTAAATAGTATATCTATTATTTCTATATATTTTATTTTTAAAATATGTCAAACATCCCATAAGATATTTTTATGGAGGAGCACAAATAATGTTCAAAGGAAGTATTGTTGCACTAATTACACCCATGGATGAAAAAGGTCAAATTTGTCGTTTTAGTTTAAAAAAATTAATTGATTATCATGTATTAAACAAAACTAAAGCTATTGTTTCTATTGGAACAACAGGAGAATCAGCAACACTTAGTCAAGAAGAACACGTTAATATTGTAATGTTAACTTTAGAATTAGCAGATCAACGCATTCCAGTTATTGCTGGAACAGGGGCTAACGCAACAACAGAAGCTATATCTTTAACAAAAAGATTTGAAAAATCTGGTATTTGTGGTTGTCTAAGTGTTACACCTTACTATAATAAACCTACTCAAGAAGGATTATATGAACATTTTAAAGCTATTTCAGAAAATACTGAATTACCACAAATTTTATATAATGTTCCTAGTCGTACAGGATGTGATTTATTACCCAAAACGGTTGCTAGATTAGCTAAATTGAAAAATATCATAGGCATTAAAGAAGCAACAGGAGATTTATCAAGAATAAATAAAATAAAAGAAATGGTCAAAAATGATTTTTTATTAATTAGTGGAGATGATGCTACAGCATTAGATTTTATGCAATTAGGTGGTGAAGGGGTAATATCAGTTACAGCAAATATCGCGGCAAGAGAAATGGCAAAAATTTGTTCTTATGCACTTAAAGGGGACTTTTTCAATGCACGATCGATTAATAAACGTTTAAGATTATTACATGAAGCACTATTTATAGAACCTAATCCTATTCCAGTAAAATGGTTAGCTAAAAAAATAGGATTAATCAAAAATAATACACTACGTTTGCCAATGACACCAATTTTACATTCTACTTGTTTGCAACTGGAAAAAGCTATTCAATATGCTAATATTTCAAAAAAATAAAAATTTTTAAACATTATAATCATATTACAAATTCTTAGTACATTATTTACTTCTTCTTGTATGCTAAAAAATATGTATCAAAATCATGATTCAAACTTTAAACAAGTCAATAGTCAATTAAAAGAATTAATTATGCCAAAAGGAATTAGTATTCCTATGAAAAATGAAGAATATAGTATCCCTTATCAAGATAAAGATCTAGAAGAAAAAAATTATAATATCTTGCCTCCTGTATAAAAATATAATTTTTTAAAAATAAAATCAGATTAAAAAATATATTTGTATAATATATTAATTTATATTAATTGATGCAGCTTATCTTAATGATATTCTGCATCTGATATCAATGATGATAATAATTATATAAATATTTTTTTAAATTATGTCAGTAATCTTTTCATTATATCTTCATAAATACAACTTAATATTTGCAAATCAGATATTTTTACACACTCATTAATTTTATGAATTGTGTTATTTGTTAAACCTAATTCAATAACTTCAGCTCCCATTAAAGCAATAAATCTACCATCAGAGGTACCACCTGAAGTAGATAAAATAGGTTTTTTTTTATTAAAAAATTTAATAGATTGCATAACAGTATCTATCAATATACCTTTCTTAGTAAGAAAAGGTTGCCCTGAAATATCCCATTTTATCGAATAATCAATTTTATTTTCATTTAATATATTAATAATTTGTGATTGAATTTTTAGTTCCGATGTTTCTGTACTAAAACGAATATTAAATTGCACAAATAATGATTTCGGAATAATGTTACTAATTCCTTCTCCAGAATGAATATTAGCAATATTTATGCTAGTTGGTGAAAAAAATTCATTTCCATCATCTAACTTCATAGATAATATTTTAAGAATAATTGGTAATGCTTTATGTATTGGATTATCTGCTAAATGAGGATACGCAATATGTCCTTGCATTCCATTAATAGTAATATTAGCAGTAATAGAACCACGTCGTCCATTTTTTATAACATCTCCAATTGTTTTAGTACTAGATGGTTCTCCTACTATACAGTAGTCAATTATATCATTTTGATTTTGTAAATATTCTACTACTTTCGTAGTACCATTAATTGCACTTGATTCTTCATCTGAAGTAATTAAAAAAGATAATCGTCCTGTATGATATGGAAATTTTTTTATAAAATTTTCAGAAGCGATAATCATAGATGCTAAAGCACCTTTCATATCTGAAGCACCTCGACCAAATACAAATCCATTACGAATCACTGGATCAAAAGGATTTGTATCCCAATCTTCATATTTTCCTGGTGATACTACATCTGTATGTCCTAAAAATGTCAATGTTTTTCCAATACCTCTAAAAGCCCATAAATTTTTTGTATCATTAATATTAATTTGTTTAATTGTAAATCCCATGGAACATAAACGTTTAATAATAATATTTTGACAACCTAAATCTTGTGGACTAATAGACGGAATAGAAATTAACTGTTGTGCTAATTTAGTAATTGAGCAAATCATATTACCTCTAAATGAAAATTTATATATTCATAAATATTATTTTATGTTTATATAAAAACGGGGCTATAGTTTAGCCCCATGATAATTCAAATTAATTTAAAAAACTATTAAGATTGTAAGAAAATTATTGATTTTTTAACTACATTATCTATAGTAAAACCAAATTTTTTAAATAAATCTTCCGCTGGAGCTGATGCACCAAATGTTTTCATACCAATGATTAAACCATTAATTCCTACATATTTGTACCAAAAATCTTCTATACTTGCTTCAATTGCAACTTTTTTTATAACATAAGATGGTAATACAGATTGTTTATATGTAGAATCTTGTCGATCAAATACATTAGTAGAAGGCATAGATACTACGCGTGTAGAATATCCTAAACATGTCAATTTTTTTGCAGCCATTAAAGTAATATAAAGCTCTGAACCAGTAGATATAAAAATAATATCCAATGGTTTATCAGAATCATATAATATATATCCTCCATAAGAAATATTATTTAATGTTTTAGAATTTCTAGAAAATTGAGGTAAATTTTGACGTGATAAAATTAATGCTGTTGGTCCTGATTTTTTCTCAATAGCATGTTTCCAAGCTACTGCTGTTTCCACTTGATCACTAGGTCTCCATACATCTATATTAGGAGTCATACGTAAACTAGCTATTTGTTCTATAGGTTGATGTGTAGGACCGTCTTCACCTAATCCAATAGAATCATGAGTATATACAAAAATATGTTTTGTATTCATTAAAGCAGCCATACGAACCGCATTTCTTGCATATTCAACAAATATTAAAAATGTAGCAGTATAAGGAATAAAACCACCATGATGAGCTATTCCATTTGCAATAGCAGTCATTCCAAATTCACGAACCCCATAATGAATATAATTACCTGATAAATTATCTTTTATCGAATTGCAATTAGACCACATAGTTAAATTGCTAGGTGATAAATCAGCTGAACCACCAATTAATTCAGGTAAAATATTAGCATATTTCTCTAATGTATTTTGAGAAGCTTGTCGACTTGCAATATTTTTTTTATTATTTTGTAAAAAATGAATATAATTATTAGTGATTTTATTCCAATTATGAGGCAATTTTTGATTAATTCGTCTTAAATATTCTGATGATAAATCAGGATATTTTGATTGATATAAAGCAAATAATTCGTTCCATTGTTTTTCTAATTCTAAACCTTTTTTGATATAATTCCATTTTTTATAAATTTTATCAGGAATTTTAAAAGAAGAATAATTCCAGTTTAAATGTTCTCGAGTTAAAGAAATCTCCATTTCACCAAGAGGAGCTCCATGTGATTCTGATGTTCCTGATTTATTAGGGGAACCAAAACCAATAATCGTATTACAAATAATAATTGATGGTTTATTTTTCACTGATTGAGCTATTTTGATGCTTTTATTAATTATATTTGCATTGTGACCATCTATATTGTCTATCACATGCCAATTATAAGCTTCAAAACGTTTTGCAGTATCATCTGTAAACCAATTTGATACTTTACCATCTATTGAAATACCATTTTTATCATAAAAAATAATTAATTTACCAAGATTTAAAGTACCAGCTAAAGAACATACTTCATGAGAAATTCCTTCCATTAAACAACCATCACCTAAAAAAACCCAAGTATAATGATCAATAATATTATATCCTGTTCTATTAAAATAAGCACTTAAAGTTCTTTCAGCGATTGCCATACCTACAGCATTAGCTAATCCTTGACCTAAAGGACCAGTAGTTATTTCGACACCAGGTGTTTCACCTATTTCAGGATGCCCTGGAGTTTTTGAATGAAGTTGTCTAAAATTTTTTAATTCTTCTATTGATAAATTATACCCTGTCAGATGTAATAAACTATATAACAACATCGAACCATGTCCATTTGATAATATAAATCGATCACGATTATACCAATTTGGATTTTTAGGATTATGTTTTAAAAAATCTCTCCACAAAACTTCTGCAATATCAGCCATACCCATAGGCATTCCAGGATGTCCTGATTTTGCATTTTGAACAGAATCTATACTTAACATACGAATTGCATTAGCTAATTCTTTTCGTGAACACATATATTTTCCTTAAAATTATACATATCTTATGAAATTTTAAAATATTATATTCTTTTAGACAGTATTTTTTCTAATTCCAGTTGATCTTGTCCAAAATGACGTATACCTTCAGATAACTTTTGAACAGCCATCGCATCTTGATTATGTTCCCATCTAAACTCATCTTCAGATAATGAGACAGGAGATGATAATAGAATATTAGGAAGGTTAAGCTGTCGTTCTATTGTTCCAGTATAGGATTTTAATTCTTTTAATAAGATAGGTGAAATAGTTAATTTATCGCATCCAGATAAGCATAATATTTGTTGAATATTACGAAAACTTGCAGCCATAATAATCGTTTTATAATTATGTTTTTTATAATAATCATAAATCTTACACACTGACATAACACCAGGATCTTTTCCTGTAAAAGATTTAGATAATAAATTTTGCGAAACATACCAATCATAAATTCGACCAACAAAGGGAGAAATCAAAAACACGTTTGATTCAGCACATGCTCGTGCTTGAGCAAATGAAAATAACAAAGTTAAATTACAAGAAATATTATCTTTCATTAGTTCTTCTGCAGCTTTAATACATTCCCAAGTTGCAGCTAGTTTAATTAAAACTCTATTTCTCGAAATGCCTGCTTCTTCATATAAATTAATTAATTTATGTGCTTTTAAAATACATTTTTCTGTACTAAAAGATAGACGGGCATCAACTTCACTAGAAATATAACCTGGAATATTTTTTAAAATTTCTATTCCGAGATCAACTAATATTTTATCGCTGGCATTAATTATTTTATCTTTAAATGAACCTCCTTTCTGTTTAGCGTATTGTACAGCTTGTGCTATAAATTTTTGATTTTTATCTATGCTAACTGCTTGAAGTATTAAAGACGGATTAGTAGTAGCATCTTGAGGTTGATATTTACATATAGATTCTATATCACTTGTATCTGCTACAATAGTAGAAAATTGCTTTAAAATATTTAATTGATTCATATTCAATTCCTATTGTGTTATATAAAATTTTTTTAATGTCAAGATATGACTGCTTAAAGTTAAGATATATTTTATATAATTACATGATATGTTTTAATAATAAAAAATCATTTTAATATTTTCCATATTAAAATGATTTTTTATTATTAACACTATAAACAATAAAATATTTAATATTCTTAATTGAATAAGATATAACAATAACATATAATATTAATATTTTTTTATTATTAATGAAACATTTGAGCCACCAAAACCAAAACTATTAGACATAGCTGTATTAATTTTTACATTAGTGATTTTCTGAATAATATTCATATTTTCTGCATTAGAATCTAATTTTTTAATATTAATTGTCGGAGCGATAAAATTATGTTTCAGCATTAATAATGTATAAATCATCTCATGCACGCCTGATGCTCCTAACGCATGACCAGTCATAGATTTGGTTGCAGATATCATTGGCTGATTTTCATGTAAAAATGCTGTTTTTATAGCACGCAATTCTATTAAATCACCGATTTTAGTAGAAGTTCCATGCGCATTAATATAATCAATAAATATATCTTTATTTTGTTTTGCTAAATTCATGCAACGAACGGCTCCATCTCCTGATGGTATAACCATATTATAACCATCAGATGTTGCTCCGTACCCAATAATTTCTGCATAAATATGAGCTGAACGAGATAAAGCGCAATTTAATTCTTCAATAACTAATATCCCTGCTCCACCTGAAATAACAAAACCATCACGATCTACATCATAAACACGTGATGCTTGTTTAGGATTTTGATTAAAATTAGCAGATAAAACTTTCATAACATCAAATTGATGAGCTAATTCTACACTTAACTCTTCACCCCCACCTGCAAAAATAAGATCTTGTTTTCCAGATTGAATTAATTCAAATGCATTTCCAATACAATGTGCAGAAGTAGCACAGGCTGAACTAATAGAATAACTAACTCCATGAATTTTAAATAAAACAGATAAACAAGCAGATATTGTAGATGGCATAGTTTTAATAGCAAGATAAGGACTAGTAATATTTGAAATATATTTTTTTTTAACATGACATTTATGATAATGAATAAAACTTTCTGTAAAACTACATCCTGATCCTGTAATAATTCCTACACGAGGATTATTTTGATAATATTGATTTGTTATATTTGCATCTTTTATAGCTTCAAGCATAGTTATAAATGAATATCTAGACGCATTGTTCATAAATCGATTGATTTTATTTATTATCATATAATTTTTTGGCAATTTAATACTACCCCAAATATTACTACGCATATTTAATTGTTGCATTTCTTCTGAAAAAACAATTCCAGAAACACCATGATATAAAGAATTTAATACTTCTTCTTTATTATTACCAATACTAGAAATAATACCAATACCTGTAATAACTACACGTTTCATATTTTAATCCTTTTACTCATTACACATCATAAATACAGTTAAAATAAAATAATAAAAAACAAAAAATATTTTATTTTAATCAAAATATTCGAGATAATCTTTATTATTATAAATATAATAATATTTTATGGAAAAAAATGAATCAAAATTATACTGGTATGCTATATGTTGTACCAACTCCAATTGGTAATTTATTAGATATAACTCATAGAGCATTAGAAGTATTAAAAAAGGTTAATATAATTGCTGCGGAAAATATTCAACACACTAATATTTTACTTCAGCATTTTAATATTAAAAATTATTTAATATCAATGAATAAAGATAATGAAAAGAAACAAAGTGATCATTTAATTAAAGAATTAAAAAAAGGAAAAACAATTGCTTTAGTATCTAATGCAGGCACTCCAATTATTAATGATCCTGGTAATCTATTAATAAAAAAATGTCATAATTTTAATATTCAAGTAATTCCTCTTCCTGGACCTTGTGCTGCTATTACTGCGTTAAGCGCCTCTGGTCTCATGTATAATCGTTTTTGTTATGAAGGGTTTTTGCCTTCTAAAAAAACAGAAAGACAAAATTTATTATATTCTTTAAGAAAAGAAACACGACCAATTATTTTTTATGAAACAAAGTATAGAATACTTGAAAGTATGCAAGATATAATAGAGCAAATAGATAAAAATAGATATATAGTAATAGCTAGAGAAATTACAAAAAAATGGGAATCTATTTATGGAGCAACAGCTATTTCATTGCTCAAATGGCTGAAAGAAGAAAAAAATCGTTATAAAGGCGAAATAGTAATTATTATTGATGGTTATAAAAAATTAAAAAATGATACTTTAAATCAAAAAATATTAGACACTTTTTTTATTTTAAGAAATTTCTGTACCTTAAAAACATCAGTTTTAATTACTTCTAAAATACATGATTTTAATAAAAATAATTTATATCAATATGTTATAAAAAATAAAAATGACAAAATTATTTAAATATTGTATAATTAATATTTGAAGTTGACCAAACAGTCGCTGTTTAATTTTTATAAGATTAAAAAGAGGAAAGTCCGGGCTCCATAGAGCAAGGTGCCAGATAACATCTGGAAAGCGTAAGCTTATGACAAGTGCAACAGAAAAAAACCACCTATTTATTGTCATAAATACGGAAAGGGTGAAAAGGCGTGGTAAGAGCACACCGCATAATTGGCAACAATTATGGCTAGGTAAACTCCACCTGGAGCAAAGCCAAATATAAGGTTCAGTTGAAATTTTGTGCTGCTCGTACTATATAAATCTTGGGTAGGCTGCTTGAATTAATAAGTGATTATTAATCTAGATGAATGACTGTTAACACAGAACCCGGCTTATAGGTCAACTTCATTATATAAAAAAATTTTCTTCAATAAGTATTAAAGGTAATAAATTTATTACCTTTAATTTTTTAAAAAATGCATTTTTCTAATTTAATTTCCAGATACTTGTATTTCAGATAATAAAACTGAACCACATTGAATATTATTTCGTATATCAATATCATTACTAATACTAACAATATTATCCCACATACTTCTTAAATTTCCAGATATTGTGATCCCATGAATAGGATAAGAAATTTTTCCTTGTTCTATCCAAAAACCTACAGCACCTCGTGAATAATTTCCATTAATAATATCTACACCTTGCCCCATTAATTCAGTGATTAATATACCTTTATTCATATTTTTTAATAATTCTGAAAAAGATATATTACTATGTGAAACTAACCAATTATAAATTCCACCACAATTTCCTGTACTATCTAATTGTAGTTTACGAGCATTATAACTATTTAATAACCATGTTTGCAAAATTCCATTACGAATAATATATTTAATATTTGTAGATACACCTTCATTATCAAATGGTTTGCTGCCCAAACCTTGTTTTATATGAGGATTCTCTATAATATCTAACCAATCAGGAAAAATTTTATTTTTTAAATCATTAATTAAAAATGTAGATTTTTGATATACATGATTACCACTAATTGCAGAAATAAGATGTGAAAAAAACATATAAGATATTGAAGATAAAAAAATAATTGGTGATTTCATTGTAGCTATTTTTTTAGAACCTAATCTAGATACAGCACGTTTAGCACTATTTTGACCTAATATTTCTGGTTTTAATAAATTATCTATTTTTCTTGAAATAGAATAATCAAAATCTCTTTGCATAGAATATTGATCTTTTGCAATCATACAAGTATAACTTGAATAACGCGTCGATTTATATTTTTGCAACATACCTAAACTATTTCCAAAAATATTTATCGTCATATGTCCATTAAAAAAACTACCTTCACTATTAACAATTCTGTTATCAAATTTAAAAGCTTCTTGTTCTGATAGAACAGAAAATTTAATTGCATTTTCTATATTCCATTCCCATGGATGAAATAAATCAAGTTCTAGTGCATTAAAACATAAATTTTTTCTATCCGGTAATCCTGAAAAGAAGTCAGAAGAAGTATATTTTGAAATATTAATAGCCATTTCTAACATATTTTTTATTCCATGCATACTAAAATCTTTTGATGATACAGTACCTTTAGAAAATTTATTATATACTGTAATAAACAATGCACCATCACTATTAAATTCAACATTCTCTACAATACTATTTCTTATATTAACACTAATTCCTATAGTTTTTTTTATATACACTTCAATAGAAATATTTTTATTTTTAGACAATTCTAACGTCTTTTGAACAGTATTTAATAATGATAATTCTTCTGTTTCTATATCTTTAATTAGTTCCATATATTATAAATCCTTAAAATTATATATTTATATAAAATATTATATTAAAAAATACTAAAAATGAATATAACTTAATAGTTATAAAAAATAGATATAATTATTCTTCAATGTTAAAATGCTTACTTTCATTGAATTATTAAATTATATTAATAAAAAAAATATTATTAAAGGAAAACTATAATGAGCTTTAAAAATATTAAAGCAGGTGATAATATACCGCATGATATATATGTTATTATAGAAATATCATCCAATTCATCGCCTATAAAATATGAAATGGATAAGCAATCAGGTGTACTTTTTGTTGATCGTTTTATACCTACTCCTATGTTTTATCCCTGTAACTATGGATATATTAATCAAACTTTATCGTTAGATGGCGATCCTTTAGATGTCTTAGTTCCTTCACATTATCCAATACAATCAAATTCTATAATTCATTGTAAACCAATTGGAATATTAAAAATGAATGATGAATCAGGAAATGATGCTAAAATTATAGCTGTACCAAAGAGTAAAATTTGTGAACAATATAAAAATATAAATGATATTTCAGATATATCAGAACTATTAAAACAACAAATTAGTCATTTCTTTAAATATTATAAAAAATTAGAAAAAGAAAAATGGGTAAAAATTATTGATTGGGGAAATGCTCAAGAAGCTAAATTAGAAATTAATAACGCATACCATCGTGCGAAAAATATATCAATTTAAATATTTTCAAAAATCATTCTCAATTAAAAAATAAAATTTTTTTCATTAATTTTAAAACAAAAAAAAGGTAATTTTATAAACCCCATTAAATCATATTGTGATAGTAAATAATGTAAATTTAAATATGAAGAAAATTTCACCTGAATTTTTGAAAAAATGAACATAGATATTTTGTTACTATTAAAAATAAGATGCCATTCTGTTTTAGGATAATTATTTTGAAAAGATGGATATAATTTAAATAATATTTTACCTTTCTTTATTGTAATTTCTTGATTAATTTTTATAGTATGAATTTTTTTTGGTAAATAAGGAAAAAATAAAGTGATATATTTTAATATATTATTACTTTTAATATAAATATCTTGCAAATTAATATCAGCCAAAATTTTAGGCTGATAAATAGTTCCAAAAAATTTTATCTTACTGCTAAATAAACCATTTATTGCATTGTTATTAGAAGAAAAAAAATTTAAAAATGAAATAGGAAAATTAATAAAATAACATTTACCATTGATATTTTTTTGATGATAAATATTTATAATATTTAAATATCCGAATATCATATCATTTTTTGATGATTTTTTTATTTTTTTAATCATCCATTTACTTTTTAAAGTATTATTTACTAAATTTATAGATAATTTTAACAAATCGATTTTTTCTAAAAATATTTTTTTATTTTGATTTTTTTCTAATTCTATATTAGTACCTGTTAAAAAAATTTTTCCATTAGAAAGACCATTTCTTAAAAAACTTTTTAAGTATCCTTTAATAAATAAATTACTTCTAAAATTTATAAAAGGTTTATTGAAAATATCCAAAGAAGATAATTTTTTATTATAGAATATAGATGATAATCTTTCTTTTTGTTTCATACTATTTTTATAAAAATTATTTAATTTATCATTAATATTATAATAATTGAATGCAAATATATTTTGAAAATTAACTTGCCCTAAGCATGTTCTAATATTTATTGTTTTTAATAAACTATACCTTATTCCTGTTTGTTTATTAAATATTCCATTTATTGTAAAATTTATATAAAAATTTTTACTTTTTAATAAAAAATCAAAATGCTGTTCATAATTATGAAAATAGGTTTGAATACGTAAATTATTAATATAAGTATCATAAAAACTAATTTTTTTCGCATCTAATAAAAAATTTCCTGAAATAATATTCTTAACATTCATATTTGTAAAGATTTTAACATTGTTAATATGTATACGATTAGTATATAAATTCGCAGCTAAAATTTTTCCAGTTAAAATAGAAAGCATATTATTTCCATACAATTTTGCTTGAGCTGTAATTTTCCCTTTTAAATTAGGATAAAAATAATTCAAATGATTTGCATAAATTGATGAATATATATTATATTTTTGTCCTATAAAACCTTTTAAAAATAACTTATTTTTTCCTATAGAAAAATTTATTTTTGGAATATTTAATATATTATTATTTCGATAATAAAAAGACCCTAATATAGCTAATTTTTTCTTCATAAACTTAAGATCTAAATTAATCTTAGGAATATATAAATTTGTTGTATTATTATAATTATTAGTGAATATATTCATTTTTCCTATTAATTTTAATATATTTTTATTATATTTTAGATTATCTATAATAGATTTTTTTGTTTTATCGTTTTTAATATTCATAGGAAATAATTGAAGTCTTTTTAAAAATATATTTTTTAAATTTCCTTGTCCTTCAACATGAAAAAAAATTGTAGGTAATCCTCTTAAAACAAATTTATTTTTTAAAGATATTAAATAATTATTTCTTTGTCCTTTTATACAAGCATTTAAATTAATAAACTTTAAAAAATATTTATTTTTTACAGGCCAAAATAAATTATAACTATCTAATTTTAGATTAAATGGATGATTAATATCATTCAATAATACTGATCCATGAATTTTAAATTTATATAAATATTTAGATTGTAATGTAAATATAAATTTTTTGTTGACATATGATTTAAACACAATATTTATACTTTTGTTGTTTAGTTTTGGTATAATTATTTTATTATTAATGAGAGATGAAATAGAAGAATTATTATGAAATATAATCTTTCCAAAAGATTTTATTCTTAAAATATTAGAATTTATTTTAATAGTTTTGATGTCTAAAATTTTATCTTTTATTTTAGCTTGTAATGCTATCTGGAATGAACTAAAATTTTTATTATGAAAAATTTTTATTGTGTTACATTGTAAATATTGTAAATCAATGTTGAATGGAACACATACTTGAGAAGTATTTGAACAATATTTCAAAAAACTATATATTTTTTTAACATGATTCAATTTCTTCATTAAATTAAATGGTTTGATTGTATTATTTTTTTTAAAAATTATTTTAGATGATGTTACATGAGGTAGTATTAAATTGATGTTATTAATATAAGTAGGTAAAAATAAAATATCATTATTGATTAATTGGATACCAGTTAAAATATTAAAAAATAATACGTTGATTTGAGAAGATCGAAAAAAAAACTTATCTACATGTATTTTTTGAAATATCATTGGATATTTAATTAATATATTTTTTTTTGAAATATTATTAGATACATTTTTGTTAGAAATATTATTGTTGTTAGAAATATTATTAGATGTATTATCGTTTAATAAAACAATTAAATTTTTTATTTGAATATCTTTAAAAACTGTTGATATTTTAAATAAAGATTTAGTATCCAATATTACATGGACACTATCAGCTCTGATAGAAAAACCTAAAATATCATATTGAATATTTTTTAATAAAAAATCACGCCAATTGCCTGATATCTTTTCTACTTTAAATTCTATAAAAAAACGATTGGCAAAATTAAAAATCCATTTAAAACCTATATTAGTTTCTAATAGTAATACAAAAGTAATAAGTAGAATAGAAAAAAACATCAAAGATCTAGATAAGAATCTCTGATATATTTTCATATAAATTGTCCTAATTTAACATTAATTTAATAATATATAATATTATTTAAATAATAATCAATATAATATAACATTTTTATATTAAAAAATTTATTTAAAATTTTTTATTTAAAAAAAATTAGAAAAAATTAAACGACTATTATAGTCTTTTATAATATGTTAAAATATTCTTTTTAAAATTATATAACTTAATTAAATTTAAGAGAAAAAATTATGTCACGTATTTGTCAAGTTACTGGAAAAAAAAGAATGATTGGAAACAATCGATCTCACGCAATGAATGCGACTAAAAGAAAATTTTTAATTAACATTCAATATCATCGATTTTGGGTTGCTGATCAAAAAAGATTTGTTAAATTACGTGTTTCAACTAATGGTATGCGCTGTATCGATAAAAATGGAATCGAAGCAGTCATACAAAAAATAAATCTTAAAAAATTAAGGTAATTTATGGCTAAAAAAAATCGTGAAAAAATAAAAATGATATCTTCTGCAGGAACTGGTCATTATTATACGACAACTAAAAATAAAAGAAATACACCAGATAAATTAAAATTTAAAAAATATGATCCTGTAATTCAAAAACATGTTTTATATAATGAAGGTAAAATTAAATAAAAAAATAACTTATTTGATATATGAAAAAACTAAAGTATAATTTTCCTAAAAAAATTATACTTTATTTATAAAAATTAAATCTGTATAAAAGTATTAGTGATAAAAATAATTAACTCGTTCATTAAATGTTCAAAAAATGGAAGTATATTAGGTATTAAAAAATATAAAACTAATATTCCAATAAATAAATTTAATGGAAAACCAATTGAAAAAATAGATATCTGAGGAGATAAACGATTTAACAAACCCATCATACAACTTAATACTAATAAAATGATTATTATTGGTAAAATAAAAATTATACCATTGAAAAAAAAATAACTAGAAAATTTTAATAAAACAAAAAAAATATTTGCATTTAAAAAATAACTATCAATAGGTATACTGTAAAAACTATCAATTAATATAGAAATCAAATGTAAATGAGTATCGAGTACAAGAAAAAAAAATAAAGTTAAAATATTTAACAAACGAGATATTATAGAATTTCCAAGATGTATATTATTACTAAAAATAACAGAAAATGATAAACCCATTTGTAAACTTATAACCTCACCAGCTAAATTAATTGCAATAAATAAAAATTGTGCAACAAAACCTAATACACAACCAATTAATATTTGCTGAATAAATAATAATAAACCAAAATATGAAAATAATATTGTATGTACTTCAGGCAAGAATGGAGCAATTAACCAACTAATTATTCCAGATAAAATTATTTTATTCTTTTTATTTAAAATTTTATTATTAAAAATAGGTATAACAGAAAGAAATGATAAAATTCGCACCATAGGCCAGAAACAATTGCTAATGAATGTCATTAATTCTAAACTATTAAAAGTTAACATTATTTTATAATCAATGGTATATTTGTAAATAAATTATGCGTATAATCTAGCATAACACCTAACATCCAGGGACCTAATATTACAATTATACTTATAACAGAAATAATCTTTGGAATAAAAGAAAGTGTTTGTTCATTCACTTGTGTAGCTGCTTGTAATATACTAATAATTAAACCACTAATTAAAGCTGCTAATAATAATGGTGATGCAAGCATTAATGTTACTTTCATTGCATCATGAAACAATTCCATTACATATTCAGATGTCATTAATTAATATCTCCATTGAAAAATTTAAATACGATTTAATATATCAAAATATTTATAAAAATATTATGTATTAAAACTTTCTGCTAATGAAGTAATTAATAATTGCCACCCATCAACTAATACAAATAACATTAATTTAAAAGGTAAAGAAATTGTTGAAGGTGGTACCATCATCATACCTAGAGCCATTAAAACACTAGCTACTACTAAGTCAATAATTAAAAACGGTATAAAAATTGTAAAACCTATTTGAAAAGCTGTTTTTAATTCACTAGTCATAAAAGATGGTAATAAAATACGCATAGGTATATCATTCATATCTTTATACGTAGAAATATGTGCTAATTTTGAAAATAATTCTAAATCTGTTGTTCGTGTTTGATTTAACATAAACTTTTTTAAAGGAACTGCACCTTTTAAAATCGCATCTTCCATATTTAATTTATCTTCACTAAATGGCACATAAGCATCTTTATAAATTGTATCAAATGTAGGAGACATTACAAAAAAAGTCAAAAAAAGTGCTAAACCAAGTAATATCTGATTAGATGGAGCATATGGCGTTCCTAATGCATTTCGTAATAGGCCAAATACAATAATAATTCTAGTAAAACTTGTCATCATTAAAAGAAATGCTGGAAGAAATGTTAAAGATGTTAAAAAAACTAATGTTTGTATAGGTACAGACCATGTTTGTCCTCCGTCTTCTAACATATGACTTGTTATTCCGGGTATTTGAGCGTTAACATTTGGACACAATAGTAATAAAAATACAATTGAAATAATTTTATAAAACATTTTTTTTTTCCAGAATATTTTAGAAAAATTTCTTAAAAAATAATTAAAATATTTTTTTTTAAATAAAATATTATCTATTTTTTTTATTGGTTCATCTTGTAAAGATGTTTTTGTCATAATTGTTGAAAAAGTATATAAATGAGTAATATTGTGTGTTGTTACACCTAAAATTAATTTTACATCTTTAATTTTAACAAGAATAATAGATTCATGAGGACCCACAGATAATCTATCTAATATTGTCATATAAGACATCATATTATTAATTTTAAAAAAAGAAATTTTTTTTAAAAGCCAAGTTAAAATGAGTATTAATAATATGATGACAGATAACGAACTAAACATTTGAAAAAATTGTTCATTATTAAATATCTCATGAACATGATTTAATGATGATTCAATAGAAGAGTTGTTTTTCATAAAATTTAATTTTAAGATGAAATATCTATATTGTTTAAATAACTTTTTATATTTGTAATACGAATACCATATTTTTGATCTAAAACAACAATTTCTCCAGATGCAATTAAATAATCATTAATAAATATATCTAATGGCTCTTGTACGGATTTATTTAAAACTAATACGTTTCCTTGAGATAATTTAAGAAAATCTTTAATTTTTATTTTAGATTTTCCTAATTCAATAGTAATTGTTACTAATGTATTAAGTACAAGATTTTTTGATGTAATTAATTTTTCAGAATCATTTAATTCTTTTTCATGAGAGAAATCTTGATTTATTAATTCAGTTTCTAATGTTTTTTGTTCAGATGTAGTAGTAATGTTTTGATTTTTAGAGTGTTTTAGTGTGTTGCTCATTTACGCCTTCCTATTCTTGATTTAACTCTAAATCATTATTAATAAATTTTTCTATAAAAATAATAGATTGTTTATTAAAACTTTTATAATTACCAAAAAATATAGGTTGATTCTCTATATATCCTATAATTTTATCAGGTTGGTTAATTGGTAAAATATCACCTACTGATAAATGATGAAATTTATCTTTTGATATTTTCATAGAAATCATGCGAGCAATAATATTTAATTCTACATTTTCTATATCTTTCAGAGAAAAGTTATTTGTTTTTTTATGTATATTATTATCATCATTTATTAACATGTTTTTATTTACATTTATTTTTGAAATTATTGATTCAGGAATTAATATATCAAAAGAAAATTCTATATTATTAATTTTAAAATTAAAATTATTAATTAAAAACATCATATTTAAATCGATATGATGTGTTGTATTATTAAAAAATATTTTTTTATCAATAAAATTAATTTCCTTACAAAAATTTTTTTGATAAATATTCGAAAGAAAATTAGTAATAAATGTAATAATTTTTTTATTAATAAATAAATCAGTATCTGTTATTTCTTGAGTATTTTTTATTTTTGTTGAAAAAGTCCCCGCACCTCCAAATAAAAAATCTAATGTGACTGATAAAAAATTATTATAAAAAATGATAAAAGATTTATTTTGATAAGGAGATATTTCTATTAAATTATAACATTTAACATTTTTTTTAATTATATTTTGAAAATTATAAGAATCTATTTTAAAATTATACTCAATTAATTCAATTTTATTTTTAATGAAATGAGAAAAAAAATCAACGAAATGATTAACAAAACAATCATTAATATTTTCAAATATTTGAATTGCATCTTCTTGTAAAAATTTATGTAAATTATTGTCTCTTTGATAAACTTTTTTCAGTTGATCATTAAAATTATGACTTTTCCCCATTTATATACCTCACAGGTAAAAGTTAATCAAACGTAATCTATAAACAAAAATAAATGCTGATACATTACAAGGTTTTTATTAAAACTATTTTTCTTGAAAAGATATATAAAAATTATTATACATACCAATCTGTTTTCTCTGTTCTCTTAGATTTTATAAAATTGATTTCTTTTTCATATATATTTATTTTTTTTTCAAATTTATCAATATCATTAATATATTTTTTAGAGCAAGTTTTGTAATTATTATTTGTATAATGTTTAAATGAGCTGAATATATTACATTTTTTTAATTTAATACCTTGCTTTTTCAGCTCATTAGATAAAAAAGGCACACATTCATTTAATAACATTCTCACTTTATTATGTGTTGAAACAAATTGTAATATAATATTATCATTTTTCATATTAATTATAATATTTATTGATCCTAATGATTCAGGTTTTAAATTTATTTTAACTTGACTATAATTTTTAGAAATTAATGAAAGTATTTTTTGATTAATTGAATTTTTCCATTCGATAAAATTATTAGAACTTTTTAAAACTATTTTTTGTATATTTAATGATTCAAATTCTTCTTGATTTAATATATTGGATTTATATTGATTATTAATTATAGTAGAAAATTTATTATCTATGTTAGATCTTTCTAAATTATTTTGAGCAATTTTAAAATCTAATGCTAAAGCTATTTTTTTATTGTCATGAATGATATTAATTTTTTCTTTACAAAATTTTATTTTTTTTTGAAGATCTTGAGATCTAATTTTAGAAAACTGTAAATTTTTTACTTTATTTATATTATTTAATTTATATGTTTGATTATTTTGTTTTATATTATTTTTATATTGATTTTTGTTTTCTTGAATTTGATGCGATAATTTTTTTTTTAAAAATATTTTACGATATTCTTTTATTTGTTTTATTTTACGTATATTTTTTAAAAAAGAATTGAACTGTATAGAATTATTATCATTCTTTATATCTATTGTTTTTTTTTTTATGTTTTTATCTTTGATCATTTTTAATTCTGTAGAATTATATGAAATTTCATTTTTATTAAACATATTTAGTAAATTATTCAATATATAATTAAAATTAAAATATATAATATTTTTATCATTGTATTTTTTTTCTTCTGCTAATATCGTATTCAATTTGATTTCTTTTTTTAATGCAGATACATTATATATATTAAAAATAGAAGTAAATACATCTAATTTATTAAGTGAATACAAAAAATTATTATTTTCATTAATCGTATTGTTCTGAAATATTATGTGATTCATTATTTCCGACATTAAAATAAGCATCCTTTTTAAGAAATTTTAGTTGAGTATAATTATCATTAATGCTCTGTTCTTTAATGGTTTTTATTTTTAATATACGTTGTTTATTTATTGCATTTAAATATGTCCAAGTTTTTAAATTAATATGATTTTTAGTTAAATTTTCTATACTCTCTTTAATAATTTTTGTATCATTTTCAATCACACATAAATTTTCTTGGATAATGTGATCTAACATAACAATAAAACTTTGATAATTTATTAAACAATGCACACTAATACCTGATATCATTTCTGCATGCATTTTTTTTATATATTCTTTTTTATAACTAGTTAAGATTTCTAATTGATTTAATGTTTTATTTTTTTTTAAATAGATATTTTGAATCTTCATCATTTTTTTTTTATTTTATTATTTTCTATTTTTTCTAAGATAGCAAAAATATTGTTTTTATCTTTCATTTTGTTAAATATCCAAAATATTATTGAAGTTTTAAAGAAATATTTCATTTAAATCTTTACAAGAAGCATCATAATTATGTTTTTCTGATATTTTTTGTTGCAAAAATTTTTCTAATTTTGGCCAAATTTTAATAGCATGATCTAAAATCATATCAGTTCCATGAACATAAGCTCCAATATTAATTAAATCTCTGTTTCTTTGAAATGCCGAAACTAATTTTTTAAAATAAGATGCTTGCTTATACTGTTTTGAATCAATAATATTAGGCATTACTCGACTAATAGAAGATTCAATATCAATTGCAGGATAATGACCTGCATCAGCATAATAACGAGATAATATGATATGTCCATCTAATATAGAACGTGCTAAATGTGCAACTGGATCTTGTTCATCTTCACCTTCATTTAAAATTGTATAAAATGAAGTAATTGAACCTTTTTTGTTATTAACCATCCCAGTAGATTCAACTAAACTTGAAATTTTTGAAAATAAAGATGCTGGATAACCTTTAGCAACTGGTAATTCACCTAATGATAATGAAATCTCCCTTTGAGCCATTGCATAACGAGTTAAAGAATCAATAATTAATAAAACATTTTGATTTTTTTTAAAAAAATATTCTGCAATATTAGCTGCATAAGATGCAGATTTTATTTTTAAAATAGGTGAAAAATCTGCAGGAGCAGCAATAATTACTGATCTCGATAAACCTTTAGTACCTAACGTGTTTTTTATAAAATCTTTTACTTCTCGACCCCGTTCTCCAATTAAACCAATCACAATAACATCAGCTTTTGTATATTTTGCTATCATTCCAAGTAAAATGCTTTTACCAATACCAGAACTAGAAAAAATTCCTATTTTTTGACCTTTTCCAATAGTTAAAAGCGCATTAATTGAACGTATTCCAGTATCTAATACCTCAGTAATTGATGTTCTATTTAATGGATTAATAATCTTTTTTTCTATTGTAGAATAATATTTATAATCTATTTTAGGTAACTGATCTAACGGATTACCTCGAGCATCTAATACTCTTCCTAATAATTTAGTAGTTAATGGTATTTTTTTTAAAGAATAGTTTTTATGATTTCCTAATTTTAAAAAAATACGAGCTCCAGGTAATACACCGCTAATATCTTCAGAGGCTAATAAAAACGTTTTTTTTCCTGAAAAACCTATGATTTCAGCTATAATATCTCTTCTTTTTGATTCTATTATACGTTCTATAAAACATTCTGAACCTATAGAACTATTTAATCCGAAAGCTTCTAAAACTAATCCATTAATACTTATAAGTCGACCATAATTCAAAATATTAGATAGTTGGTCAATCTGATTTCCAAAAGAAGAAAGCTTTTTTAATAATTTAGAAAATCTTAAATTCATTAATATTCCTCTGAAAATATAAGACGATATAATTCTTGCCATCTAGCATTAACTGTAGCATCGATATAACTATGTTCTGATGTAACTTTACAACTATTTAAGTCAATACTATTATCATATTCGAATGTCCATTGATAATTCTTGATAAATTGTTTAAATGTATTTTCTATTAATATCTTATTATCTGGATGCACGATAAGTTTAGGATTTTTTAAAAAAGAACCATGTTCATTAATGATTTTTTGAATGTAATTAATTAACATGGCTTGATCAATATCAATTTTCTTTCCAATAATATAAGACGAAATTTTTAAAACAATGTTCAATAATTCAGAATATAATTGATGTTCAAAATTAGAAATATCATTTTCAAAAGATAAGCATAAATTATTTAATTTTTGCGTGATAATATCATGAGCTAATTGACCTTCTAAAAATCCTTTTTTAAAAGCTTTTTCATATATTTCTATGTTTGTTTCGTCAATGTTTGATTCTTTCTCTATATTATTTTCATTATTTTGAACACAAAAATCTTCTTGTTTAATTTTATAAAAATCAAACAACATTATTTTATTATTTTCAATATTTTTTAAAAATACTTCTTGTGGAGACCACGTTACCCATGTTTTTTTTAAGTTTAAATTAGACATAATACTCTCTTAAATTTTCTAATAAAAGATCTCCATTTTTTAGAATATTGTGAATCATAATTAAAATAAGTTTTTGTTCATTTTTTATAGACACACTAGAAATATAAGATTTTTTATCTAATTTTTGAGAAAGTTGTCTTGATTCTATATCAGACATATTCTTGAAAAATTTTTCTTTAATAGCTAATGTAGTATTTTTTAACGCAATATATAATTTTTCCTTTTCTAAATTTTGAATCACAATTTTAATATATTTGTCATCTAAATCTACTATATTTTCAAATAAAAACATTTCATTTATAATTGATTTTGCTAATTTTTCATTCAATTTACTGATTATTTTTATAGTTTCTTTTTCCTTTTTTATTTCCATTTGATTTAAAATTTTAACAGCAGTTTTTACCCCTCCTTTTTCTGATAAAATTAATTTTTTATTATCTATTAAATTTTTCATGACTTTATTAATCTGAATCAAAAGATCATCTTTAATTCCATGAAATTCTGTAATTCTTAATATAATTTCAGCACGTTTTTCATTATTAAAAAAAGAAAGAATTTTAGCTGATTGATGTTGATTTAAAAACACAAGTATTGTAGTAATAATTTGTGGATGTTCATTTTTTAATAAAAAAGCTATTGTTTTTGCATCCATATTATTAAGCGTTTTAATAGATATCTTAGCATTACGTGCTTCTAATACTTCTTTTAAAAGAGAAGTTCCTGCTTTTTCTCCTAATGCTTCAGTTAATATTTTACAAATATATTCATCACTATTGTTGTAATTAAAAGTGTTATTTTTTATAGCAAGATTATAACATTCTGCAAGAATTTCCTGCAATTTTTTATTAGAAACGCTCTTAATATTAATCATCGAAATAATTAATTCTTGCACTTCAACAGGAGTCAAGTTTTTTAATATTTCTCCTGCTTGCTTAGCTCCTATTGTCATTAATAATAATGCACTTTTCTCAGTACCATTTAAAATCATATTTTATCACTCATCCATTCACGAATAATTAATGCGATAGTACGTGGATTTTGATTAGATATATTACCAATCTGATGAATTAACTTGTCTAAGTTATTATTTTTTTGTATATCAAATTGAAACATATCTTGTTCTAAATCATTAGTTTTTTTTATATTTTTGTTTTCTTCAGAAATGCTTATGTTTTTAAAATCATTTTTTTTAGAATCAGGGAAAATATATTTTTTTAATAAAAATATTAAAAATAAAAATGAAAAAATCCATGGTGCAAAAACAAAAAAATGATCTGTGGATTCAACTTTTTGAACATGATTTACTTGTACTGGAAATTTATTTTTATGCTTAAAAAATGATGCATTCACAATTTGAATACTATCTCCTCTCAATGCAGAATATCCTATTACTTCACGAGTTAATTTTTCAAAATTTTTTATTTTTTCTGGCGTAAAAGGTATTGTTTTACCATTTTCATCTTTAATAAAATTAACAATTACTGCTGCTGATAATCTTTTTATCTCTCCAATATTCATTTTAGTATGTAAAATACTATGATTTAATTCATAATTTATTGTATTATCTCGAGTCACTGTTTTATCAACAGGTGTATGTTCATTTTTAACATTATTACTTTTAGAATTTAATTCTTTTTTATTATGTGTCTCCTGATTAAAACCTAAATTATTATTAGAATTAGAAAAAGCATTAGGTACATCGACTTTTTTTGTCTGATCATGCACACTTGTTTGATGAGATCTTATAGCTTGATTTTTATGATTAGTATTTGGTGAATATTGTTCTTGTGTTTTTTCTTGTGCATTAAAATCAATTTGCGCTGTAACTTCAGCGTAAACATTACCTTTTCCGACTAATGGTTCTAAAATATTTTTTATTCTATTTATATAACGGTTTTCAATATCTTTAGTATATTTCAATTTTATATTATTTTCTTGATCATATTCAAAAGAACTTTGATTTAACAATGTACCTAATTGATCTACTATAGTAATATTTTTTATTGGTAAATTAGATACACTATTAGATATCAAATGTAATATAGCATTAATTTGTCCTGCATTTAATTTATACCCTATTTGAAGTTCGACAATAACTGAAGCAGATGATGATTTTTTATTTTGTAAAAATAATGATGATTCAGGAAAAGTTATATGTATTCTAGCATTTTTTATAACTTGAATTCTTTGTATAGTTCTAGCTAATTCTCCTTCTAAAGCTCGTTGATAATTTATTTTTTCATGAAATTGACTAATCCCAAATTTTGATTGATCTAATAATTCAAAACCTACTCCTCTATTTTTAGGAAGATTATTTTCTGCCAGATGCAAACGAGCTTCATAAATTTTATTTTTAGGAACAGATATTTGACCTGCAATATCAGTAAACTGATAAGGCATTTGAATTTTATTTAACTCATTAATAATAGCTCCACTATCTTCATTAGACAAATTATTATATAAAACTTCATAATCAGGAGATTTAATCCATATTGAAACAGAGACAGCAGTAATTACGGTAGCTGTTAATAAAATAATTAAAATACGAGAATTTTTTAAAAATCGAGATGCAAAATTACTAAATTTGTTTTTCTTTTTTAAAAACGAATCTTCTATAGTGCTAAAATTCATGAAATCTTCCTATCTAAATAGTTAGTCCTAAATATAATTTAATAAAAATGAAATAATTAACTGACTATTTCAAAAGTGAATATAAATACAAAATATTTTTATAAAATAAATACTTTTAAAAATACTATTTAATAATATATCAAAAAAGATATTTTTTTTGATATCTTTCAAGAGATATTATGATAATATTTCAAGAACAAGTATAAATAAAGTATTAACATATGAGGAAGACCATGTTTATTAATAATATAAATAATCAAGATATTAAAAAAATTACATTTAATTGGCTTGAAACAAGTTCAAGCAAAAAAGCAGAAAATGACTACTTTTTCAAAAACATGAAAAGGGCTTTAAAAGAAGTAAGTGATACTCAACGTAATGCAAAAACTGATAATGAAGAATTTGTACTAAATAAACCGCATATATCTCTTAATGATATCATGATTGATTTAGACAAATCTTATATTGCTACACAAATAGCTGTCCAAGTAAGAAATAAATTCGTATCAGCTTATCAAGAGATAATGAATCAACAGGTTTAATTAATATATAATTTTTTATACTGTGCTTATAAAATAGCACAGTATTAAAAAATTTATTTTTTTAAAAAATTTACAAGAATTTCTTGGAGCTAAGCGGAATCGAACCGCTGACATCTTGCATGCCATGCAAGCGCTCTACCAAATGAGCTATAGCCCCAAAATGTTACAATATAAAAACAGGTGAATTCTGTCAATATTATTTTCTAAATTTATATATTTCAAACTTGGTTTATGAAGCATCATCTTACTTATATTTAGTATTGTTATCATCATAGACAATTATTTTTAAAAAGATATTGATCAACTTTTTACATATTTTTTATATAGTTCATAGCTTTTTGTGTTCTTAATAACGTTTTTTGTTTTCCAATCAAATAAATTACAGAACTTATACTTGGAGTATGCAAATTACCTGTAACAACAAAACGTAATATTATATTTATTTCTTTACTTTCTAAATTCGTTTTTTTTGCTATATCATTAATGATAATTAATATATATTTATTTTTCCAATAAGATAAATTGTTTATTTTTTCATAAAATATTTCTAAAATAAAATAATTTTCTACTATTAAATATTTTTTAGCTATTTTAAAATCAAAAATAATACACTCTTCATAAAAACATCGAAAAGATTCCATCATTTCTTTTAAAGTACAATGACGACCTTGAAATAATTCTAATAAAGCTTTTAAATCAGGACCATTAGCAATATTAATATCTTTTTTTTGCATATAATTATTAAGTAATTGAGCAATATGATTTAATGATAAATTATTAATATAATATTTATTTATCCATAAAAGTTTTTTAGTATTTATAATACTAGCAGATTTACTAATAGATTTTAAGTTAAATAATTTTATCATATCTTCTCTATTAAAAATTTCTTGATTACCATGAGACCAACCTAATCTTATAATATAATTTAATAACGCTTCAGGTAAAAAACCATTTTGATAGTATTCTAATATATTTAAAGCATTGTTTCTTTTAGAAAATTTTTGTCCTGATTCATCTAAAATCATAGATAAATGTGCATAAATAGGTATTTTAAAACCTAAAGATTTGAACACATTAATTTGACGTGGTGTATTATTAATATGATCTTCTCCACGAATAATATGGGTAATTTTCATATCTACATCATCTATTACAACGCAAAAATTATAAGTGGGCATACCATTTGAACGTTGAATAATAAAATCATCTAATTCTGTATTTTTAAAAATAATTTTGCCTCTAACTTGATCTGTAAATATAACTTCACCAACAAGTGGATTTTTAAATCGTATGACATAATTTTTATTGAATATATCCTTAATTTTTAAATTGCGACAAATGCCAGGATAACGTGGTTTTAATCCTTCTTGAATTTGTTGCTTCTTTATTTCTAATAATTTTTCAGATGAACAAATACATACGTATGCATCTTCTTTTTCTAACATCATAGAAATAACTTCTTTATATCTATTTAATCTATTAGTTTGAAAATAAGGCCCTTCGTCCCAATTTAAACCTAACCATTTTAATCCCTTTAAAATAGAATTAACTGAAATGGAATCCAAACGATTAAGATCAGTATCTTCTATACGAAGTATAAATTTTCCATTATGATGTCTTGCAAATAACCAAGAATATAAAGCAGTACGAAGACTACCAATATGTAAATTTCCAGTAGGACTAGGTGCAAAACGAGTTTTAATTATCATAAATACCTTATAGAATTCATATTGATTTTAAAAATTTTAGAAAAACATAAAAAATTTCTTTAAATATTAGATTTTTTTAATATACTTTTAAAAAAGAATATAATTTAATTATTGTGATTAAATTTACAACAAATAAATATTTTTTTTAAAAAAAAGATTGACTCTATAATTCTCCTAGCTTTACAATAGTCAATAATATATTTTATTAAACAGGTGATTAGCTCAGTTGGTAGAGCTCCTCCTTTACACGGAGGAAGTCGGCGGTTCGAGTCCGTCATCACCTACCAAAATATACTAAAATATATTTTATTAAACTAGTTTAATAAACTAAAAATAGTTAAAAATCTTTTAGGGTCGTTAGCTCAGTTGGTAGAGCAGTTGACTTTTAATCAATTGGTCGCAGGTTCAAATCCTGCACGACCCAAAAATATTTTTTTATATTTTTTTATGATTAAAATTAATAAAATTGTACAAATCTTCTTCATAAATAATTAAAATTTTAAATTTTTTAGCCTGATATAATTTAGAACCAAATTTTTTCCCACAAATTAAAAAATCAATATTTTTAGAGATATGATTTAAAACTTTAGCTCCTAACTGAATTAATAGTTTCTTTAATTCTGTTCTGGAAATATTTTTGAATACACCAGTTAAAACAATTTTTTTATCAAGTAAAAATAAATTTTTATTTTCTATTGAATCAATTTCTTGATGATTCCAAAAAATACCTACTTCATTTATTAACTTATTAACCATCTTACAATTAGAAACTATAGAAAAATAATTATATATATTATGCGCAATAGTCTTTCCTATTCCAGATATTAAACTAATTTTTAAAATATCAGAATACATTAATGCTTCTAAATTCACAAAATGATTGGCAAGTTTTTCAGCAATAACTTCACCTACATTTGATATACCTAAAGAAAAAATAAAACGTTTAAACGTAGTTTTTTTACATGAATGAATTGAAGCAAGTATTTTTAGACTTTTTTTACGTCCAAAATTATTTAATTGCATTAAATTTATTTCTGTGAGATAAAAAAAATCTATAGGATTATTAACATATTTTTTTTGAATTAGTTCATGAATAATTTTTGGACCTAATCCAACAGCATTTAAAGCTTTTTTAGAAAAAAAATGTTCTAAGGCTTTTTCTTTTTGAACTGCACATACCCAGCCAGCATGACAACGAATTATTTTATCTTCTGAATTTTCTAATAATTTATTTTGACATACTGGACAATATTTAGGAAAAACAATTTTTTTCTCATGATTCGAACGTAAAGCTTCTACAACACTTAATATTTTGGGTATAACATCACCTGATCGACAAATTATAATAGAATCATTTATGTGTAAATTTAATCTTTCTATTTCATTTTTATTATGTAATGACGCTTTTCTTATTATAACACCAGATATACATACAGCATCAAAATAAGCGACGGGCGTAATTGCACCTGTTCTTCCAACTTGAAATTTAACATCTTTTAATAATGTAATTTTTTCTGCAGATACAAACTTCAATGCTATAGCCCATCTTGGGAACTTTGTATTACATCCTAATTTTTTTTGTAATTCTATCGAATTTACTTTAATAACAATACCATCTATATCAAAATCGAGAATACGTCTTTTTTCTTCAAATTTCTTATAAAAATCAAAAATATCATTATTATTTATACAAACTATAATATCTGGATTAACTGGTAAACCCCAATATTCACACTTCATAAGTCTTTCATAATGAGTAGTCAATGTTTGAGTTAGATCTGGAAAAAAAATACACATGTAACATGTAAACATTAATTTTCTTTCAAATATTATTTTTGAATCAATATGACGTAATGAACCGGCTGCTGCATTTCGAGGATTAGAAAAACATTTATTTGAATTTTTTTTATATTCTTTATTTAATTTTATAAAATCAGATTTTAACATAAATATTTCACCTCGAACTTCTAATCGTTCAGGTATATCAGAACCAGTTAATTTTAAAGGTATTGATTGAATCATTCGAACGTTATGAGTAACATTTTCACCTTTTAAACCATCGCCTCGAGTTACAGCTCGTACTAATATTCCTCTTTCATAAATTATACTAATAGCTATACCATCTATTTTAAGTTCACAACAAAAAATAATTTTTTTATTAATGCCAATAGATTTTTTAATTTTTTTCTTAAAATTTAAATATCCATTTATATCAAATGTATTTTCTAAAGATAACATAGGAGAGAAATGTTGGTTTTTTTTAAATCTGGATAATAAATTAGCGCCAACTTTTTGTGTAGGTGAATCTAAAGTAATTAATTCTTTGTTTTCTAATTCTAAATTATATAATTTTTCTAATAAATAATCATATTCTGCATCAGAAATAATTGGTTGATCTAAAGTATGATAAAAATATTCATATTGTAAAATATTTTTTTTTAATTTATTAATTTTTTTTTTTAAAGATGTCATAAATTTATTATAAAAATAATTAAAATGTAATAAATTATCTCAAAAATTATAAATTAATAATATTAGTATTTTAAAATATTTTTTATATTATAATTTTTACTTATAATAAATTTGAAATTTTTGAAAATTATAAAATAAGTATAATTAAACAAAAACAAGGAATCATATGAGTAAAATATATCAAGATAATTCTTTTACTATTGGTAATACGCCATTAGTTCGTTTAAGAACAATAGGAAAAGGAAATATTTTAGTAAAAATAGAATCAAGAAACCCAAGTTTTAGTGTGAAATGTAGAATTGGTGCTAATATGATATGGGCCGCAGAACACAATGGAACACTAAATAAAAATATAGAATTAATAGAAGCGACAAGCGGAAACACAGGAATCGCCTTAGCTTATGTTGCTGCTTCAAGAAATTATAAGTTAACTCTAATTATGCCTGATACAATGTCTATTGAAAGAAGAAAATTGCTAACAGCACTAGGAGCAAAATTAATACTAACAGATGGAAAATACGGAATGAAACAAGCTGTTTCTCAAGCTAATGAGATAGCTTTGTCTAATCAAAAAAAATATCTTTTATTAAAACAATTTGAAAATCCTGCTAATCCTCAAATTCACGAAAAAACTACTGGACCAGAAATTTGGCTTGATACTGAAGGGAAGGTAGATATTTTAATTTCTGCTGTAGGTACAGGAGGTACTATTACAGGAATCACAAGATATATAAAAATTACTAAAAAAAAGAAAGATTTTATTAGTATTGCTGTTGAACCTTCTGAATCACCCGTAATTACACAATTTTTAAAAGGGGAAGAAATACAACCTGGACCACATAAAATACAAGGTATTGGTGCTGGATTTATTCCTAAAAATTTAGACTTAACATTAATTGATAAAGTCGTTACTGTTTCTAGTCAAGAATCAATCATAATGGCTAAAAAATTAATGAAAAAAGAAGGAATACTAGCAGGAATTTCTTCTGGTGCTGCTTTATGTGCAGCTATAAAAATACAAAAACAAAAAATATTTTCGAATAAAAAAATAGTTGTGATTTTACCATCTTCAGGAGAACGTTATTTAAGTACAGAATTATTTTCTAATTAAATTCAAATCATCAACTAAATTATTATAATAACTATTATAAAATAAAAATTCTTAACAATCTTATTTTTTTGTTATAAAAAATATATTTTATGTTTTACAAAAAAATAAAAAATTTAAACAATATTAAAAAATTATTTCACATAATATTATTAAGGGAAAAGAAATGGTTAAAAATGAAGTGAAAATCACTGCTCCACATGGATTGCATACTCGTCCAGCTGCGCAATTTGTAAAAGAAGCAAAAAAATTTATTTCTGAAATTTCTATTATTTATAATGGTAAATCAGTAAATGCAAAAAGTTTATTCAAAATTCAAACATTAGGTTTAATTCAAGGTAGCTTAATTACACTTTTAGCTGAAGGTGAAGATGAAAAAAAAGCTATTGAACATTTATCTGCAATAATGACAGAACTAGAATAATATATAATTAAAACATATTTATAAATTTTCTAATAATATTAGATGTAATGCGCATATTTCTTCTAATAAATTTATAAAAGTATATATTTGCCTGACACGTCATTTGTTATTGCTGAATAGACAAAATTTATTATTAAAGGTAATGTTATGATTTCAGGCATTTTAGCATCACCGGGTATAGCTTTTGGAAAAGCTCTTTTGTTAAAAGAAGAAAAAATTGTTATTAACCGGAATTTAATTAATATTAATAATATTAAACAAGAAATAGAAAAATTCTTTATAGGTAGAAAAAAATCAATACAACAATTAACAGACATTAAAATTAAGACTAGAAAACAATTAGGCGAACAAAAAGAGAGTATTTTTGAAGGGCATATCATGCTCTTAGAAGATGAAGAATTAGAACAAGAAATAATATTTTTGATCAAAGAAAAAAAAATATCTGCTGCAGCTGCTACCGAAATGATTATTGAAGGACAAGCTCAAGCATTAGAAAAACTCAAAGACGAATATTTAAAAAATAGAGCAATTGATGTAAGAGATATCGGAAATCGTTTATTAAAAAATATACTTAACCTTAATATTATTGATTTAAATAATATTAATAAAAAAGTGATTTTAATCGCACGAGATTTAACTCCATCTGAAACAGCACAAATTAATCTTAAATATATTTTAGGATTTATTACTGACTTAGGAGGTAAAACCTCACATACATCTATTATGGCAAGATCTTTAGAAATTCCTGCGATTGTAGGAACAGGAAACATTACAAAGTTAGTAAAAAATAATGATAATATTATTTTAGATTCTATTAATAATAAAATTTTTATTAATCCATCTAATGAACTAATTGATCAAAAAAAAACAATACAAGAAAATTATTTATTAAAAAAAAATCAATTAATAATTTTAAAGAATTTACATGCTACTACTATCGATGGTCATAGTGTGAAAATTGGTTCTAATATTGGTAATCTTAAAGAAATTCATTCTGCAAAAAAATATGGCGCAGAATGTATTGGTTTATATCGTACTGAATTTTTGTTTATGGGTCGCAATTCTTTACCTACTGAAAACGAACAATTTATAGCATATAAAACAATTGCAGAATTAATGCAAAATAAATCTGTAATCATTAGAACTCTAGATATTGGAGGTGATAAAGATTTACCTTATATGAACTTACCAAAAGAAGAAAATCCTTTTTTAGGATGGCGCGCTATACGTATTTCAATAGATCGTAAAGAGATATTACATACACAATTAAATGCGATTCTTCGAGCTTCTGCATTTGGTAAAATACATATTTTATTTCCTATGATAATATCTGTAGAAGAAATTAAATTATTAAAATTAGAGATTATAAAATTACAAACTCAATTAAATAAAAATAAAATATTATTTGATAAAAATATTAAAATTGGCATTATGATAGAAACTCCATCTTCAGCTATTATCGCAGAACATTTAATTAAAGAAGTAGATTTTTTTAGTATTGGTACTAATGATCTAACACAATACACTTTAGCTGTTGATAGAGGAAATAAATTAATTTCACATCTTTATAATCCTATGCATCCAGCTGTTTTAAAACTCATTCAAAAAGTTATAAATATTTCACATGCACATGGAAAATGGACTGGTATGTGCGGAGAACTTGCGGGAGATGAACGTGCTACTGTTCTTTTATTAGGATTGGGATTAGATGAATTTAGTATGAGCTCAATAAGCATTCCAAAAATTAAAAAAATTATTCGAAAAATATCTTTTAATCAAGCTCAAGAATTAGCAAAAAAAGCATTAACATTATCAACAACTAAGGAAATACTCAATTTATTAGAAATGTTTATTAATTATAAAAGGTAGAAAAAAAATGAGTTTCTTTTCTGATTTTTTTAATAGTAAAAAAAGCAATTTTTCTAAAAAAATAGAAATTTTTGCACCTTTATCAGGTGATATTATAAAACTAGAAGATATACCAGATCCTGTTTTTTCTAAAAAAATTGTAGGTGACGGAATTGCTATTAAACCATCGGGAAATCAGATACTTGCACCAGTGAATGGAACTATTGGTAAAATATTTGAAAGTAAACATGCTTTTTCAATTATTTCAGAAGATAATGTAGAATTGTTTGTCCATTTTGGTATTGATACAGTTCAATTAAAAGGAGAAGGATTTAAAACAAAAGCTAAGGATAACCAAAAAGTAAAAATAGGAGATGAAATTATTACATTTGATTTAGATTTTTTAAAAAATAATGCTAAGTCTGTTTTCACTCCTGTTATAATATCTAATATGGAAAATTTTAAAAAAATAGAAAAGTCATCTGGTACCATTATTGCTGGGAAAACAATTATTATATCTTTATACAATTAATTTTGAATATAAAAAAACGGTGCTGTTATTTAGTACCGTTTTATTATTTTATATAAATATTACAATTATAATACTATTGATATCAAATATTTTCACAGGAAAAAAATGCTTAATTTATATCAAGTTATTACTTCAATTATTATCGGTATAATAGAAGGAATTACAGAATTTCTTCCTATTTCTTCGACAGGACATATGATTATTGCTTCTCATTATTTACAAATAGAAAATAACAAAATAAAAATATTAGAAATATTTATCCAATTTGGTTCTACATTATCTACATTATATTTTTTTCGACATACAATTTTTAATATAATCAAACACACAAAAACAAAAAAAAAAACAAAAAATATACATATTATTTTATCAATTTTACCAACAATATTATTTGGATTGATATTTTATCATCAAATTAAACAATTATTTTATCTAGAAAATGTTATATTTTCATTAATATTAGGTGGAATATTTTTAATATTTTCTGAAATATTTCAACCTAAAAAACATACAATAGATCATATTAAAAATATTAGTTTACGACAAGCAATTATCATTGGATTATTTCAAATTTTTTCTTTATATCCTGGTTTTTCAAGATCTGGATCTACTATAGCAACTGCTATTCTATTAGGTATCAAAAAATCAGTTGCAATAGAATTTTCTTTTATAATATCTATTCCATTATTAATAGGAGCATCTTTTTTTGAATTATTAAATAATATAGCGAATATTAAAATATCAGATATTCCAATATTGTTTATAGGATGCTTAATTTCTTTTTTAGTTTCTTTTCTGTGTATTAGATGTCTATTAAAAATATTAAATAAAACATCGCTAATATTTTTTGGAATATATCGTTTGATAATATCTGGATTAATTTATTTTGTTATAAAAAATTAATTTAAAAAATTTTAACTTTAAAAAAATATACTTTATTTATTTTATAGCGCCAAAGTTCTAATTTTTTAATTCTTAAACGCATTAATTCTTCTTTAATTTGAGATCCTTGGAAATCTTTTTTTAAAATAGATTGAACAGAAATATTTCTTACGATAGAAAAACATTGTTTTAAAAATAATCCTGGCAGAATATCAGAATTTTGTGTTTCTAATTGATACAAAAAATTAAAATTAGTTAAAATTGCTATTTTTTCAACACGTTCAGGTTTTCTCCAAGCATCAATTTTTGAAAAAAAATTTATAATACTTTCAGTTTTTTGATAATAAATTGTATTTAAAAAATAATAAAAACCTGTATGTAATACTGCTATTTCTCTAATATAAGACGGAATATGAAAACGTTTACATATATTAAGTACAATTGAAGCGGAAGATACATCAAAAAAAATATTTGAAAATTTTTTATATATACTATTATACACTGATATAAATTGACATAAACAAGCAAAACGAATATCAATATCTTTATATTCCATTGATATTTTCGCTAACCTCATTAATACTGAATATTGATTATATAATGGTTTAAAATAATTAAAGTCTAAAAAAAAATTTTTTTCATATATAAATTGTATACTTGGAAAAAAAAAATGTAATGCATTACATTGATATAATACTTGAAAATATACATGAGGATGAGATGTTTTAAAAGCCTTTTCTGTTTCATTCCATATTCTATTAGCAGTTAAATATAATAATTCTTTTTTTTTCACTATAGTTTGCATTAAAATCATAGTTTCTTTTGCAATGGTAAAGCCTAAATGAACTAATGATGCAGCAAATCTAGCTGTACGCAAAACTCGAAGAGGATCCTCTATAAAAGATTCTGATACATGTCGTATCAGTCTACATTTAATATCTTTTTTCCCTTCAAAAGGATCAATATAATTACCATATTCATCTTGAGCAATAGCATTCATGGTTAAATCTCGTCTGATTAAATCATCTTCTAGAGTAATATTAGAATTATAATCAGTATCAAAACCAGTGTATCCTTTTCCAGATTTTCGTTCTTTTCTTGCTAAAGCATATTCTTCATTTGTTTCTGGATGTAAAAAAACTGGAAAATCTTTTCCAACTTGTCGAAATTTTTTTTCTAATAATAGTTTTTCTGTTCCACCTACTATTACCCAATCTTTATCTTTAACAGGTAAATTTAATAATGAATCACGAACTGCTCCTCCTACTAAATATATCTTCATATTTAAGATCTCACACTAAAATAATCAAAATTTATTCTATAAAAAATAAAAATCAATTACTGTAATAATTATTTTTTATTTTAAATAATTAAATATTGTAATAAGATAACAGATAATATATAAAAAATTATCTTATTAATTTCAATTGTCAATTTAAATATTAATTACACTATATCTTATTAAGAATAATATTACATTTTGATATTTAAAATAATATTTATTTATAAAGAGCAAATTATGAAAAAAAAATTAATTAATTTTAATAATTCACTTATTCTAGTTGTTGGAGATCTAATATTAGACTGCTATTGGTATAGTAAAAATCATTGTAAGCTACTCGAAAATAATACTCCAATAATACCCATTAAAAAAATTAAAGAACAACCAGGAGGTGCTGCTAATGTAGCTAAAAATATTGCAGAAATTGGAGGTTTTTGTAAAATCATTGGATTTATTGGTATGGACTATGAAGGATTAATATTAAAAAGATTACTGAATCATATTAAAATTTATTATGACTTAATTTCTATCAAAAATAATAAAACTATTACTAAAATTAGAATTTTATCAGACGAAAAACAATTACTGAGAGTAGATTTACAAGAACAATATTTTACTAATGATATAGATATTTTACATCAAAAAATTCTTGATTCATTATCAAAATATAAAATTTTAGTATTATCAGATTATGCAAAAGGAACCTTAAAAAATATAAAACAAATAATTCATTTTACAAAAAAAATGTCTATTCCTATACTGATAGATCCGAAGGGTTTAAATTTTGATAAATATTCTGGAGCTAGTTTATTAACTCCAAATCTTTCTGAATTTGAAAAAATAGTTGGAAAATGTCATCAAGAAAATGATATTTTAGAAAAAGGAAAACAATTATTATCTAAACTTAAATTATCAGCATTGCTTGTTACACGATCTAAAAATGGAATGACTTTATTTCAAAAACAAAAAAAGCCTATACATTTTCCAGCAAGTTCTAAAAAAGCTTACGATGTAATTGGAGCAGGAGATACAGTAATTGCAATTATTGCTACCGCTTTAGCATCAGGTTATTCTTTAGAAGAGGCATGTTTTTATGCTAATCTTAGTGCTGGTATAGTTATAAAAAAAATTGGTACTGAAACAATAACTATTAACGAATTAAATATGGTTTTAAATCGTCAACTGAAATAAAAAATACTTTATATTTAATAATTTTTTAAAAAATTTTATCAATCATATATATTATGAATCAAAATGATTACATTAAAAGATTTTCATAATAAAAATAAAATATTATTAAACTAAAGTTTTCTACATTGCTCTTGCACTGCATTCAATATATAATATATAAATTTTAAGTGTCAGAAAATTATCTATATTTAAAAAATAAAATAATAACTTAAATAAAATATAATCAATACAATTTTATTTGTTAATAATTTAACTTTATTAAGGTTGTTATAATGAATCGAATACTCCCATCTAAATTTGGAACATCTATAGAGCGAGTTCAAAAATCAATATTAGCTTTACAATCTGGTCAGGGAATTATTATATTAGACGATGAAACTCGTGAAAATGAAGGAGATCTAGTTTTTGCATGCGAAAACATGACAGTAGAACAAATGGCATTAACTATTCGATATGGTAGTGGTATAGTATGTCTATGTATTACTGAATCTAAACGTCAACAACTTAATTTACCTATGATGGTAAAAAAAAATACTAGTCTATATCGTACGGGTTTTACAGTAACAATCGAAGCTTCAAAAGGTATTTCTACTGGCGTATCAGCTCAAGATAGATTAACTACTATCCAAACTGCTATTGCTGATAATGCCAAACCTGACGATTTAAATAGACCAGGACATGTTTTTCCATTAAGAGCTAATCATGGAGGTGTTTTATCAAGAGCAGGACATACAGAAGCTGCTATAGAAATTGTTTCCTTAGCAGGTTTTAAACCTTCTGGAGTAATTTGTGAATTAACAAACAAAGATGGTACTATGGCCCGTACACCTGATATTGTTAAATTTGCTGAATATAAAAATATGCAAATATTAACCATAAAAGATTTAATTTTTTATATCACAAACATAAATCACTAATAGACCATTTTGGTTTGACTAATATTTCTAATTGAGGATTATTTGCTTCTTTTGCTCTCATATATCCAATTTGTGCAATCATAGCACCATTATCCGTGCAATACTGTAAGTCAGAGAAAAATACTTCTCCATTAAAGTATTTTTGTATCATGTCTTTTGCTTTTTTTCGTAAACAAAAATTTGCACTAACACCACCAGCGATAATTAAACGATTCCATTTTTTTATTTTTAATGCTTTTTTAGTCTTAATTAATAATATATCAATTACCGCATCTTCAAATGCTCTTGCAATATTTGCTTTTTCTTGTATACTTTGATTACACCTTTTAATGACTTGAGCTGCAAAAGTTTTTAAACCAGAAAAACTAAAATTTAAACTAGCATGATGTATCATAGGTCTTGGAAAATATAATATATTTTTAATTCCTTTACGTGCTAAATTCGACAATTCTGGACCACCGGGATATGTTAATCCTAACAATTTTGCAGTTTTATCGAATGCTTCACCAACCGCATCATCTAAACAATTGCCTAATATTTCATATTCACCAAATTTATAAGCCGCAATAATTTCTGTATGTTTTCCTGATACTAATAATCCAATAAATGGAAATTTAATAGATTTGAAATTTAACATTGGTGATAAAAGATGTGCTTCCATATGATTTACAGGTAAAACAGGTATATTTAAAGATAATCCTAATGTACATGCAAATGTTGCTCCTACTAATAACGATCCGACTAAACCAGGTCCTGCAGTATATGCAATTAAATCAATCTCTTGAGAAACATTGTATTTTTTAAAAATTTTTCTTAATAACAAAATTATTGCTTGCATATGTTCTCGAGATGCTAATTCTGGGATAATACCTCCATAAATATTATTTATTTTTTTTTGATTGTATATTTTATTAATTAATAATCCTTTTTTACTATCATAAATCGCTACACCTGTATCATCACAAGATGTTTCAATACCTAATATTTTCATAAATTTGTACCTAATAATTAACGTTTTATAATCAAAATCTCTTTAATACTACTTTAAAAATTAATATTATCTAAACAAATGAATTTTATAAAAAATGATACTTTACAATATCATACTGATTGATATAGGATCTATTATTTAAAATCTTTATAATTTTTTATTTTATTTACAATTGAGGTTAATCTTATATGCCAATAATAAAAGTTCGAGAAAATGAACCATTCGATGTAGCACTGCGTCGATTTAAAAGATCTTGTGAAAAAGCTGGAATATTAGCTGAAATTCGTCGTAGAGAATTTTATGAAAAACCAACTACTGAACGTAAACGTGCTAAAGCTTCCGCTATAAAACGCCTTGCAAAAAAACTAACACGGGAAAATGCAAGACGTATTCGTATGTACTAAATGCATTAAAAGATACATAACTATAAAAACCGTTCTTTTTTTAAGAACGGAAACAAATATAATATACTAAAATATATGCCTGGAAAAATACCTAAAGATTTTATTACTGAACTACTATTTCGTACAAATATTGTAGAATTAATTAATAGAAGATTGATCTTAAAAAAATGCGGTCAAAACTATAAAGCTAATTGTCCTTTTCATGATGATAACACTCCATCGTTTACTGTTAATAAAGAAAAACAATTTTACTATTGTTTTGGATGTAATGCACATGGCAATGCTATTGATTTTTTAATACAATATGAACATTTAAGTTTTATAGAAAGTATTGAAGAACTAGCGTTAATGCATGGTATGAATATCCCATTTGAACAAACTACTCAACATAACTTATATTTTAAAAAACAAACATTATATTTATTAATGCAGAAAATGTGTAAATTATATCAAGAAAATATTAATTTTACTAATTCAGCAAAAAAATATTTGTCTGATAGAGGTATTAATAAAAAAATGGTTGATTTTTTTTTAATTGGAGTTTCTAGTTTTAACTGGAATGAGTTTTGCACAAAATTAAAAATCAATAAAATATTTGAACAAGAATTATTAACGCATAATATTATTGCAATTAATGCTAAAGGATATAAATATGATAGATTACAGGGACGTATTGTATTTCCTATACAAGATCATCATGGTAGAATTGTAGGTTTTGGAGGTCGTACATTAAATAATATCTTACCAAAATATTTGAACTCACCTGAAACATATATTTTTTATAAACGCAAACAAATTTATGGATTGTATCAAGTTAAACAAAAATGTTCTAAACCTTTATACTTATTAGTTGTAGAAGGATTCATTGATGTTATTACATTGACTCAATATAATATAAATTATGTTGTTTCTTCTTTAGGTACTGCAACAACTAGTGAACATATTCAACTTTTATTTCAAAATACAAATTTAGTTATATACTGCTATGATGGTGATGAAGCAGGAAAAAATGCAGCCTGGCAAACTTTAAAAAAAGCACTACCATATATATCAGAAACAAAAACATTAAAATTTATATTATTACCAAATAATGAAGATCCTGATACTATTATTAGAAAAGAAGGTCGAGAAAAATTTCAAAAACGTATTAATAATGCAATAACCATGTCAAAATTTTTTTTTAAAAATATACTAAAAAATGTTAATTTATCATCTAATGATGATAAATTTTATTTAAGTGCTCGTGCTTTACCATTAATTAATACGATTTCTAGTGATACAATTCGAATTTATTTACGTCAAATATTAGCAAGAATGATAGGAATTTTAGATGATGATCAATTTGAAAAATTTTTATATGAAAAAGAAATTAAAAAAAAATATAGATCACATTTTCAAATTAAATATACTCCAATGCGTATATTAATAAGCTTGCTTGTGCAAAATCCAAGTTTATCAAAAGCCGCTCCTGAAATAGTAAAATTTCAAAAATTTAAATTAAAAGGACTCCCTATTTTTCTAGAAATATTACAAACATGTCTCGATTATCCTAATATTAATACAGGTCAATTATTAGAATTATATAGAAATACAAAAATTATTAATATTTTAAAAATATTATCTAAATGGGATCATATGATTGTTAAAAAAGAAATTCAAAATATGTTTTTAGATTTGTTAACTAATATATATAATAAAATTCTTGAAGCAAGACAAGAATATCTGATTGCTCAAGAAAGAATAAAAGGACTAACAATTAATGAAAAAAAAGAAATTTGGTCTATCAATAAAGCATTATCTAAAAAATAATATTAAATTTTATAAAAAATATAATATTAACTAAATATTTTCATATTTATTCATTGCTTGAAAATTTTTATAATCATTTTATTACTCATTATTGACTAAACAGTCAATTAATATTCATTAAATTAATACAATCTGGATACCGTATTATGGATCAAAACCCACAGTCGCAACTTAAACTACTTATAACACACGGAAAAGAGCAAGGATATTTAACTTATTCTGAAGTTAATGATCATTTACCAGAAGATATAATTGATTCTGAACAAATTAATGATATTATTCAAATGATCAATGATATGGGCATTCCAGTAGTTGAAGAAGCACCTGACGCTGATGATCTAATCTTAAATGAAATTAATACAGATACCGATGAAGATGCAGTTGAAGCAGCAACTCAAGTACTATCTAGTGTAGAATCAGAATTAGGACGAACTACAGATCCTGTTCGCATGTATATGAGAGAAATGGGAACTGTTGAATTGTTAACACGAGAAGGAGAAATTGATATAGCTAAACGTATTGAAGAAGGTATTAATCAAGTTCAATGCTCAGTCTCAGAATATCCAGAAGCAATTACATACCTTCTTGATCAATATGATCGTGTAAAAACTGGACAAATACGATTATCAGATATAATAACAGGATTTGTTGATCCGAATGCAGAAGAAATATTTTCCCCGACAGCTCTACATATAGGTTCTGAACTCTTAGAAGAAGAACAAAACAATGAAGAAGATCACGAAAATCATGAAGACGATCATTCTATTGATCCAGAACTAGCTAATGAAAAATTTTCTGCATTACGTATGCAATATAATAATACTAATAAAACTATAAAAAATAAAAATAGAAAACATGAAGATTCATTATTAGAAATTTATCATTTATCAGAAATATTTAAGCAATTTCGATTAGTTCCAAAACAATTTGATCATTTAGTTAATAACATGCGAAATATGATGGAAAGAGTAAGAAAACAAGAAAGAATTATTATAAAATTATGTGTTGATATTTGTAAAATGCCAAAAAAAAATTTTCTTAAAATTTTTCCAGTTCAAAATATCGATCATGTTTGGTTTATTCAAGAACAAAATAAAAATCAACCATGGTCTGAAAACTTAACAAAAGTTCAAGATGATGTGTTTATCAGTATAAAAAAATTAATTGAAATAGAAAAAGAAACAGGCTTAACAATTGAACAAGTAAAAGATATTAATAAACGCATGTCTATTGGAGAACTAAAAGCTAAACGTGCAAAAAAAGAAATGGTAGAAGCTAATTTAAGACTAGTGATCTCTATTGCAAAAAAATATACAAATAGAGGTTTACAATTCTTAGATTTAATACAAGAGGGAAATATTGGTTTAATGAAGGCTGTTGATAAATTTGAATACCGTCGAGGTTATAAATTTTCCACATATGCTACTTGGTGGATTCGTCAAGCAATTACTCGTTCTATTGCTGACCAAGCTCGAACAATTCGAATTCCAGTACATATGATTGAAACAATTAATAAATTAAATCGTATTTCTAGACAAATGTTACAAGAAATAGGACGAGAACCAACGCCAGAAGAATTATCTGAAAAAATGTTTATTCCTGAAGATAAAATTAGAAAAGTATTAAAAATAGCTAAGGAACCAATCTCTATGGAAACTCCAATTGGAGATGATGATGATTCACATTTAGGAGATTTCATAGAAGATACAACTTTAGAATTACCATTAGATTCTGCTACATCTGAAAGTTTAAGATCAGCAACACATGATGTGTTATCAGGTTTAACAGCTCGTGAAGCAAAAGTACTACGTATGCGTTTTGGAATTGATATGAATACTGATCACACTTTAGAAGAAGTGGGAAAACAATTTGATGTTACTAGAGAAAGAATACGACAAATAGAAGCTAAGGCATTAAGAAAATTACGTCATCCAAGTAGATCAGAAGTATTACGTAGTTTTTTAGATGATTAAATTTTAATTAATTAAATATAAAATAAAACTTCTGTATTAATATAAGTATATTAATCATAGTTTTTATAAAACAGAAGTTTTTATTTTATATATAAAATTTATTAAATTCCATCACCATATTGAAAATTATTTAAATAAGATACATTATTTTTTTGTTCTTGTAAAAATTGTTTTTTATTATCTAGATTATTTATAATTTTAGCTGGTGTACCAACGACTGTAACATAAGCAGGAATATTTTTTACAACTACTGCACCAGCCCCTATCTTAGCTTTTAATCCGATTTCAATATTACCTAAAATTTTGGCGCCTGCACCAATTATCACTCCTCTTCGAATAGTAGGATGTCTATTTTTTCCTAAATCTTTACCAGTACTACCTAAAGTAACAGAATGAAAAATTGAAACATCATCTTCTATATTAACAGTTTCACCAATAACAATACCATTTGCATGATCTAACATGACACCAGATCCAATATATGCAGCTGGATGAATATCTACTGAAAATTCAGAAGATATTCTACTGTGTAAATATTGTGATAATGATTTTTTATTGATACGCCATAAATAATGGCTAATTCTATATGCTTCTAAAGCATGAAAACCTTTCAAATATAAAAGAGGTATTAAATAATTATTTACTGCTGGATCACGTTCTAAAATAGCTTCAATATCTCGTACTATATATTTTAACATACAATGATTCTCTAAATATACATGATCAAATATCTTTTGAAGAGTTTTTTTAGGAAAAATAGATGTAGATAATTTATTTGCTAATATATAACTTAAAGCATTAATAAAACTTTTGTGTTGTAATATAGAATTATAATAAAAATTTGATAAGATTGGTTCTTTTTTTGAAAATAAATAAGTTTGATTAAGTATTTTGCGCCATATTTTTGATATTTTCAAAAAATACATTATTTTCTCCTGACATGATATTATAATAATTGTAATAATATTTTGATATTTGCATTATTAAACATCGACATATTATATTAATTATTTTATTGATATTCTTTTAATTTAATATGATTCTCATAAAGAGCATCAAAATTAATAGGTGCAAGATTAATTGGAGGAAAACTTCCATGAGATATTAAATTAGAAATATTAGAACGAGCATAAGGAAATAAAATATTTGGACAATCAGAATATAAACAATGTTTTAATTTTTGTTGATTTATCTGAATAATTAAAAAAATACCAGCTTGATCTAAATCACATAAAAATGCTAATTGTTCTTGAATTTTAACTGTAATCTGTATTTTCAAAACAATTTCAAACATATGTTTTTCTATTTCTTTTACTGTATTATTGATATTTAATTTAACATTTGGTATCCAGTCATAATAAAAAATATTAGGTGTATTAGGAGCTTCAAAAGAAGCATCTTTTATATAAATACGTTTAATTTCAAAAAATTCTTTTTGATTTTTTTCATCTAACATAATATGTCCAAAAATAAAATTTTTTTTGTTAATTAATGATATGTAAATATTTTTATTAAAAAATATTATTTATAAAACAATACATAAAAAACTTTTTTTAGTATAAAAATGATTAATGATCTATTTTTTTAACAAACAAAGGTAAATTTTCTAAATTCCAATCATATAAACCATTCTTTAAAATATAAACATTCTTAAATCCATGTTTTAATAGTTCTTTCATACACTTATTATACTCATATGTATTATTTAAAATAAGAATAATAGGAAAAATCTTATATTTTTTTATTTGATTAACATTTCCTAAAAAAATATTTTCTAATGGAATATTAATAGAATTTATAATATGTCCTGTTTTAAAAATTTCAGCAGTACGAGTATCAAAAACAATTGCTTTATCTTCATTAATTAACTTAATTGCTTGAATATTATTAATAATTTTTGATTGTATAAATATGTTTTTAGTAGAAGAAAAAAATAACATAATTAAACAAAAAAACCAAAAACTGACTAATACAATATGTTCACTAATAAACAAAAATAAATCTTGCATAAATGATATTTCCTAATATTTTATATTTTATAAATAAATTAACTGAGCATTTAAAAAATTTTAAATGCTAGTTAATCAATGTAAATCAATAGTATTTTATAGAAAATAAAATATATTAAAAAATATTTAATCGTTTTTTTGCTGTTATTATTTCTTGATCAACTTGATATGGTGCTACACCACCTTTTGATATTCTTTTTAAGAGACAAGATTCTAAAGTAATATGTTTATATATATCATCTTCAATAAGATTACTATAAATATGAAATATAGATAATGTTAAAGAATGTAAAGGTTGGTGTAATTTAATTGCATGAAGTACTATTTGACCAGATATTTTATGAGCTTCACGAAACGTTAAGCCTTTTTTGACTAAATAATCTGCAATTTCTGTTGCATTAGCATAACCTGCTTCTGCAGCTTGGCGACATATATCATGTTTTATTTTTATATTTTTTAAAACTAAAATAGTCATGCATAAACAATTATTCCATGTTTTTATGGCATCAAATAAACCTTCTTTATCTTCTTGCATATCTTTATTATAAGATAATGGAAGAGATTTTAATATGACTAAAATAGACATTAAAGAACCATAAACACGACCGCATTTAGATCGAATTAATTCTAATGCATCTGGATTTTTTTTTTGAGGCATTAATGATGAACCAGATGTAATAGCATCAGATAATTCAATAAAATTCGCTTCACCTGAATTAAAAAAAATGATATCTTCAGAAAATCTTGAGAGATGCATCATACTTATAGAAGCAGTAGATAATAATTCAATGACATAATCACGATCAGAAACACTATCTAGTGCATTATTTGTTGCAGAATGAAATCCAAGAGATACAGCAAGTTCTTCACGATCAATGTTCCATGCTGTACCAGAAAGAGCACCTGAACCAAGAGGACTAATATTTAATCTTTTTAAAATATTTTTTAAACGACTAACATCTCGTTTTAACATTTCTACATATGCTAAACACCAATAAGCAAAAGTAATTGGTTGGGCTCTTTGTAAATGTGTGTAACCTGGCATAATAACATTTTTATTAGCTTCAGCAAGAATAATAAATCTTATTTGTAACTTAATAAGATTATCTAATAAAATATCAATTATTTTTCTACACCATAACTTTAAATCAGTTGTGATTTGATCATTTCGACTACGACCAGTATGTAATTTTTTACCTAATTCTCCAATTTTATTAATTAATTGTTCTTCAACCCAACTATGAATATCTTCACAATCACTTAAAAGAATATTTTTACTGTTAATTTTAATTTCTTTTAATAATTCAACAAGTGCATGCTCAATTGTAATTTGTTCTTTTTTACTAAGAATGTTACTCTTCATTAAAATTTTAGACCAAGCAATTGAAGCCGTTATATCTTCTTGTGCTAAGATATAATCAAATGATAAAGAAGTATTAAATTTTTTAAATAATTTATTTGATTCACCAATAAATCGTCCGCCCCAAAGTGCCATATATTATCTCGATAAAATTATAAATATAATTAAATTTTTTAATAAAAAAGTATCGTTCTATTTTTAATAAAATTATTTAAGTGCATTTTGTGCGCGTATTCTAGAAGATAAAGAAAATAAACGAATAAAACCATCTGCATCAGATTGTTTGTAAACTTCATCTTTTCCAAAAGTTGCATATTCTTCAGAATATAGTGAATAAGGAGATTTTTTTTGAATAGCTGTTACGACACCTTTAAATAATTTTAAAACAACTTCTCCTGTTATTTGTTGTGATAATGAATTTGCAGCTGCTTGTAAAGATTCACGTATTGGAGTAAACCAGCGTCCATCATAAACTACAGAAGACATTTCTAATGCTAGTTTTTCTCTCCACTGAAAACTTTCACGATCTAAAACTAATTGCTCAAGCGCTTTTATAGCTGTCATAATAATCGTACCTCCTGGTGTTTCATAACATCCCCTAGATTTCATCCCAACTAATCTATTTTCAACAATATCAATTCTACCAATACCATGTTTAGAACCTAATTTATTAAGCATTTCAACACATTTGCTAGGTTTTAAATTGATATTATTAACTGATATAACACAACCAGATTTTAAAATAAGTGAAACATATTCAGGTTGATTTGGAGCATCTTCAGGATCTACCGTCCAACTCCAGCAATCTTTATTAGATCTATTCCAAGGATTTTCAAGCAATCCTCCTTCTGTTGAAATATGCCAAGCATTTTCATCTTTACTATAAATTTTTTCGACTGTTGCAGTTGTAGAAATATTTTTTTGATGTAAATATTTTAGTAATGATTCTCTAGAATTAAGATGCCACTCTCTCCATGGAGCTATAATTCTTAAATGTGGAGCTAATGCTGCATATGCCATTTCAAAACGAACTTGATCATTACCTTTTCCTGTAGCACCATGACATAATGCATTTGCATTAATATTTAATGCTAATTCCACTTGTTTTTTGGCAATAATAGGCCTAGCCATTGCTGTGCCTAATAAATAACTACCTTCATATAAAGCTCCAGTTTTTAAAATAGGATAGACATAGTCTTCTATAAATTCTTCTTTTAAATCTGCAATATAACAACTAGATGCACCAGAATGTATAGACTTTTGATTAATTTCATCTAAATCTTGTTTAGATTGTCCTATATCAGCTACAAAAGCAATAACTTCAAAATTATAATTTTCTTTCAGCCATGGAATGATTGCTGAAGTGTCTAAACCTCCAGAATATGCTAAAACAACCTTTTTATGCTGACTTTTTTTCATATATTTAAACTCATCCTATTTGATGACAAAATTATAAATATCTAAATTAAAATGTTTATACTTATGAAGTAATAATAATTTAGTATTTACTAAATTACTAAAAGTTATAATTGTAAGAATAATTTATTTTTACAATAACAATTCTGTTAAATTTAGATTTATTTGAAATTCAATAATTTTAATAATCATAACTACCTTTTTTATTGTTTTAATTCAATATTATTCGTTTCTATTATTTTTATATTTTGTGTCTATATATAAAATTATTATTTAAATAACAAACAAACTATTTCTTAAAAAATAAAAAATATATTACTTTTAACTATAATTAATCTTTCATAAAAATGATTTTTAATAATTTTTATTAACAATAGATATAAAATTTATTTTGTGTATAAAAATTACTATATAATAATTATTGTTGAATATAATATAAATTATTCTCTAGTTATTTTAACTTTTATATTATTACATTTAAAAAAAAATCGCTTAACAACATATAATCTCTCTAATAAAAAAATAGCATTTTTTTTAATAAAATATATTGCATAATATATCTATATTTATATAAATATATTTGAATAAAATGATGATTAATTATTTTTTTAATTGATAATTCATTAAAATATCTGTATTATTATATAATCTATTTAAAAAAAATCTGTAATTAATAATTAATATAAAAAATTAATATCTATATCAAATTGAAAAAATTTTAATAATTAAACGCTCTATTAAAATAAAAATAATTATTTTTAATGAAATATGATACTGAATCAAATTTATAACAACTGTATATGTTTTTATTGATATATTTTTTTATTAAAATATTGTTTATAGTAAATTTTTAATGATTATATAAAAAATACAATATAAAATGATTAATAAACATATAATTTTATATTTTTATATGTTAAATTTCAATTAAATATCAGTGATATACTATTTATTTAATCAAACAAACTAATTTATTTTATTAAAATAAAAATAATATTTTTTATTTAAATTATCGAATCATCTAAATTTTTTCTTGACCATTCAAAAAATTAATAAATAAAGATAAAATAACAAAAAATTAACAAACTATATTGCAACTGTTTTAAAAATAATATATATATAAATCTAAACATTTTATTTAATACATAACTAATAAAATTTTGTATCTCAATAATTAAAAAATAAAATATTTAAAATACTTAAATATATATAAAAAATATTCTAATTATTTATCAAAATATCAATTATATTAAAAGTATGTATTACACAGACACTTTTATGACTGGCATTATAAAAGTATTATAAATAAAATTATAAACCTAAAATATTACAAATAGAATAAGTCATATCTAATTGATTTAAAGTGTAAAAATGAAAATTTTTTATTCCTTCAGAAGACAATTTTTTTATCATATCTATTGCTATATTTGTTCCTATAATTTTTTGTGTAAATATATCATTATCTAATCCATAAAACATATTTAACATCCATTTAGGTATTGTAACATTAGTCATTTTCAAAAAACGTTGTAATTGTTTAAAATTATAAATCGGCAAAATTCCAGGTATAATTTCAACTGTAATTCCATTTTTTATACAATTCTCACGAAACTCTAAATAACAATCTACATTAAAAAAAAATTGAGTAATAGCTCTATTTGCACCTGCATCAATTTTCTTTTTTAAATTAATAATATCTGCTTTAGAATTCTTTGATTCTGGATGTAATTCAGGATACGCTGCTACAGAAATATCAAAATCAGCTATTTTTTTTAATAACATGATTAAATCTGAAGCATACATAGTATGTTGATAATTTTTTTCTATTATATCTCCTCTTAGTGCAACAATATTCTTAATTCCATTATTCCAATATTTTTCTGCTATATATTTTAATTGACGAGGAGTGGAATTAACACAAGTTAAATGAGCTGCAGTAATAATTCCTGTTTTTTCTCGTATTTTTTTTACAATATTATATGTTTGTTGACGTTCCCCGCTATTTGCTCCATAAGTCACAGAAAAAAATTGTGGTTTTAATGTAGTTAGTTTATTAATAGTCAACCATAAATTTTGTTTTAAAGCATTTGTTTTAGGTGGAAAAAATTCAAAAGAACAATGTATACTATTTTTTATATTTTCTATTTTTTGATTCAATATATCTTGATAATATTCAGATAATATATTCATTTTTACATTCCATTTATTGTGTATAAAATGTTTTAAAAACTAATATAACATATAAAAAATATATATTTATTACCTTAATAATATCATTATTGCACATACTATGTATAAAAAAAAATGTTCTCGTAATCCATCATTAAAACATTTAAATACTTTTGCTATAGATATTACAGCAAAAAAAATTGTTTTTGTGACAACAATTCAGCAACTAATTGAGATATCAAAAAAATGTAAATTGTATAATATTCCTTATATAATTTTAGGTGAAGCAAGTAATATATTATTTTTACAAAATTATACAGGAGTAGTAATTTTTAATCGTATTAAAGGTATTAAGATAATTGAACAACATGACTCTTGGTTATTACATGTTAGTTCAGGGGAAAAATGGCATAATTTAGTAAAATTAACTTTAAATTTAGGTATTTTTGGATTAGAAAATTTAGCATTCATTCCTGGTTACATCGGATCTGCAGCAATTCAAAATATCGGAGCATATGGTCTAGAATTTAAAGATATCTGTCAATATGTTGAAATTCTATCCTTAAAAAATTGTACAAAAATGAAAATATATAAAAAATTTTGTCAATTTTCTTATCGAAATAGTATTTTTAAATATAAATACGAAAATGAATACGCAATTATTAAAGTGGGAATAAAAATATTAAAAAATTGGAAACCTATTATCTTATCTTCAATGAAACATTATATTCAAAAAAAAAATATTAATGCATATCAAATATTTAATATAATATGTAAAATACGTAAAAATAAACTACCTGATCCAAAGAAAACTGGTAATGCTGGTAGTTTTTTTAAAAATCCTATTATTACACAAAAAAAACTAAAAAAACTTATATCTTTATATAAAAGCATACCATATTTCCCTCAAAAAAATAGTTTAGTAAAAATTTCTGCTGGTTGGTTGATTGATAATTATAAATTTAATAATATACATATTGGTGATGCAAGTATTTATCAAAAACAAAAACTTATCTTAATTAATAAAAAAAATGCTACTCCCCAAGATATTATACAATTAGCAAAAATAATACATTCATGTATTTTAAATAAATTTCATATCTCATTAGAACCAGAAATAGATTTCATTGGAGCATTCGGAAAAATAAAATCATTAGATGTTTTAAATCACAAAGTATATTAAATAGATATAATAGATATAAAATAATTATTTACGATAAAAAACTTGCAATACCATTTAAAAATTATATAATATATTTTATTAAAAAAGAATGTAATCTTTTTGAAAATTAATAATAACATAAAATATAGCCGGCTTAGCTCAGCAGGTAGAGCAACTGACTTGTAATCAGTAGGTCACCAGTTCAATTCCGGTAGCCGGCAAATTATTAATATAATATAATAATTATTAAATCATTATAGGTGGGATTCCCGAGCGGCCAAAGGGAGCAGACTGTAAATCTGATGTCATAGACTTCGAAGGTTCGAATCCTTCTCCCACCATAAAAATATTAAAAATTATATAAATGCGGACATCGTATAATGGCTATTACCTCAGCCTTCCAAGCTGATGACGCGGGTTCAATTCCCGCTGTCCGCTTAAAAAAATATAAAAAAATAAAATTTGCTGATATGGCTCAGTAGGTAGAGCACACCCTTGGTAAGGGTGAGGTCCCCAGTTCAATTCTGGGTATCAGCATGATAGAAATTATTTGATATCTTCTTTATTTTAGTTTAAATTATTTTCAAATCATTTATCATACATCTCACCTAATACTTTATTGTGAATAAATGCTTAACTTACCTCACAATCCATCAATCTATTTTTAAAAAAATAATTTATTTTTTTTGAGTAATCTTAACAAATAAATATTGACCATATAAAAATATTTTTTCTACTATTCTTTTAGAGTGTTCAGGAGTATGCATGAATAAAAACAACCATAATCAACAAAAATCTAAAATTCTAGAAAAAATAAAATGGTTATCTATATTATTTTTTTTTCTTTTATTATTGTTTTTTACATACTATTTTTATACAACACAATTATTAATTCGTATATTTATTACATTGCTTTTAATCTTATGTATAGGAGGAGTTTTTATATCTACAAAAAAAGGGAAACACATAATATCATGTATAATTATGTCAACAAAAGAAATGAAAAAAATTATATGGCCTACATATAAAGATACTTTATATACTACTTTAATTATCATTTCTGTCACAATTCTTATTTCTTTTCTATTATGGTGCATAGATAGTATAATATTTCGTTTGATAGCATTTATTATTAGTTTAAGGTTCTAAAAATGTATGAAAATAAAAAAAAAATGGTACGTATTACAAGCTTTTTCTGGTTTTGAAAGTCGTGTAGCACAGTCAATACGCGAACATGTAAAATTAAATGATATGCATGATTTCTTTGGAGAAGTCATGGTTCCTTCTCAAGAAGTAGTTGAAATCAGAGGTGGCCAACGTAGAAAAAGCGAATATAAATTTTTTCCTGGATATGTATTAATTCACATGATTATGACAGATTCAACTTGGCATTTAATTAGAAATATTCCTAAAGTGTTAGGATTTATTGGCGGAAAATCAGATAAACCTTCACCTATTAGTGATAAAGAAGTAGAAATTATTGTGAATAGACTGCGTCAAATTGGAGATAAACCAAGACCTAAAACTTTATTTGAACCAGGAGAAATGATTCGTGTTAATGATGGTCCTTTTTCAGATTTTAATGGTGTAGTAGAAGAAGTAGACTATGATAAAAGTAGATTAAAAGTATCTGTTTCTATTTTTGGAAGATCTACTCCTGTAGAACTTGATTTTAAACAAGTAGAAAAAAATTAATATTTTTTTTTTAAAATATTTATTAAAAAAGAGAAAACAATGGCAAAAAAAATACAATCTTATATTAAACTACAAGTTTCAGCTGGTACAGCTAACCCTAGTCCACCTATTGGGCCCGCTTTAGGACAAAAAGGTGTAAATATTATGGAATTTTGTAAATTATTTAATAAAAAAACAGAAAATATGGAAAAAGGTTTGCCGATACCTGTCATTATTACAGTATATACTGATCGTTCATTTACATTTATTACAAAAACTCCTCCAGCGTCTATATTATTAAAAAAATTATCTGGTATTAAATCAGGATCTAGTAAAAATAAATCTGAAATATCGGGGAAAATTAGTCGTGCACAAATCAAAGAAATAGCAGAAATTAAAAAAAATGACATGAGTGGATCTAATATTGAAAGCATGATGCGATCTATTGAAGGAACAGCAAAATCTATGGGACTAATAATTGAGGAATAATATGAAAAAAATAACTAAACGAATCAAAATAATTAAAGAGAATATTGATTGTAAAAAATTATATCATATTAATGAAATTATTAGTCTATTAAAAACAAAATCTACAGTAAAATTCAATGAAAGCATTGATATTGCTATTAATTTAGGAATTAATCCTAAAAAATCAGATCAAAATATAAGAGGCTCAACTATCTTACCAAATGGTCTTGGACGTTCTGTGCGAATAGCAGTTTTTACACAAGGGGAAAATATTGAAGTAGCTCAAAAACTAGGAGTAGAATTTGTAGGTATGCAAGATTTAGCGGATAAAATTAAAACAGAAGGTGTACATTTTAACACTGTTATCGCCTCTCCCGATGCGATGAAAATAGTAACACAATTAGGCCATATTCTTGGGCCTCGTAATTTAATGCCTAATTTAAAATTAGGAACAGTTACTACAAATATAGCGCAAGCAATTCAAAATGCAAAAACAGGACAAGTAAAATATCGAAATGATAAAAATGGTATCATTCATGCTACAATTGGTCGAGTTAGTTTTTCTGAAACACATATAAAAGAAAATTTTAATACATTTTTAGAATCTATTAAAAAATCTAAACCACCTCAATCAAAAGGAATATATATAAAAAAAATTACGTTATCAACAACTATGGGTATAGGATTAACAGTTGATCCATCTAATTTATCTATTTAATAAAATTATTTTTACTTTACTCCATACAAAAAATTAATTATAATAATGTCCTTTTTTTTAAATGTTTTGTTTCTATTTTATTTAAAATAAATCTAATTATATATTAATAAATACAGTTATGTAAAATCTTTATTTATAGTCAGATAGCAATAAAATATAATATAATTATATAACAAAATTTTTATTTGTAGTATAAAATTTTTTATAAAAAATAGTGCAATAAATTATCTCTCTAAAAATCAATTAAGATAAATAAGGAGAATCTGATAAATGGCATTAAGTCTTGATAAAAAAAAAATAATTGTTTCTAAAATCAATACACTATCTAATACAGCATTATCAGCAATAATAGCAGATTCTCAAAATATTTGTGTTAATAAAATTAACCAATTAAGAAAATCTGGACGTGAAATCGGCGTTAAAATGAGTATTATTCAAAATACTCTATTATCTTTAGCAATTCAAAACACTAACTTTGAATGTTTGAAAAAAAAAATAAAAGGTTCTACTTTTATTGGATATTCTATGATACATCCTGGTAGTTGTGCTAGATTATTTAAAGAATTTTCAAAAAATAATAAACAATTTAAAATTACAGGAGCAGCGTTTGAGGGAAAATTACTCTCCGAGTTAGAAATCAATCAACTTGCAGATATGCCAACTTATAAAGAAGCAATAATTAAACTTCTATTAACAATGAAGATATTAATTTCTGGTAAACTTATTTATACATTATCTGCTATAAAACAAAAAAAAGAAACCTCTTAAGGTTATTATTTTTGATGTATTAAAAACATCTAAAATAAATCTTATTGTTATTAGGAATGATTTTTATGTCTATTACTAAAGAACAAATTTTAGAAGCTGTATCAAAAATGTCAGTTATGAATGTTGTAGATCTTATTACAGCTATGGAAGAAAAATTTGGTGTTTCTGCTAGCATGTCTCTTAATAGTAACAATAATCATGAAAAAGAATCAAATGAAGAAAAAACAGAATTTGATGTTTTCTTGAAATCTATTGGTCCAAATAAAGTTCCAGTTATTAAAACAGTACGTAGTGCTACTGGATTAGGATTAAAAGAAGCAAAAGATTTAGTTGAATCAGCTCCAATAGTTTTAAAAGAAAATATTAGTAAAGAAGATGCAGAATCACTCAAAAAACAATTAGAAGATGTTGGTGCTGAAATAGAAATTAAATAATATATACACATTATAATTTAAAAAATTTTAAAATATGGCTGGTGATTATAATTCACCAGCTTTTTCGATCTAAAAAAATTTAAATCATTTTCTAAAAATATTTATAAAAAATGATTAAAACATTAAAAATATTTTAAAAACACTAAAACTGTATCCCCCTTCAGACAAAATGATAAATTAATTTTCTAACTTATCTATCAACGAAATTAGGAACCCCATGGTTTACTCTTATACTGAAAAAAAACGTATTCGTAAAGATTTTGGCAAACGTCCTAAAGTTTTAGATATACCATATCTTCTTTCGATTCAATTAGATTCTTTTAAAAAATTTATCCAACCAGATTTAAGTGGTCAACACGGTTTAGAAGCAGCATTTCGTTCTGTATTTCCTATTTATGGTTATAACGGTAACTCTGAATTACAATATGTTAGTTATCGTTTAGGAGAATCTATATTTGATGTAAAAGAATGTCAAATAAGAGGCGCGACTTACTCAGCACCACTAAGAGTAAGATTACGTTTAGTAATTTATGAACGTGAAATATTAGAAGCAACTGTTAAAGATATAAAAGAACAAGAAGTTTATATGGGTGAAATTCCATTAATGACCAACAATGGGACTTTTATAATTAATGGTACAGAACGAGTGGTAGTTTCTCAATTACATCGTAGCCCTGGAGTTTTTTTTGATAGTGATAAAGGGAAAACACATTCTTCAGGAAAAGTACTTTATAATGCTAGAATTATTCCTTATCGCGGATCTTGGCTAGATTTTGAATTTGACCCAAAAGATAATTTATTTGTTAGAATTGATAGACGCAGAAAACTACCCGTTAGTATTATTTTACGTGCTTTGAACTATAATACAGAAGAAATATTAAATATCTTTTTTGAAAAAAACATATTTAAAATAGGTAATGATATTAAATTAAAATTAGTTCCTGAAAGACTAAGAGGTGAAACAGCCTCTTTTGATATTAAAAAAAATGAAAAAATATATATAAAAAAAGGACGTCGTATTACTGCTAGACATATTCACGCATTAAAAAATGATAATATAACATGTATTATAGTTCCTACTGAATATATATTAGGTAGAGTTGTATCTAAAACTTATATAAATCAAAAAACAGGCGAAAAAATTATTTCTGCTAATACAGAATTATCTTTAGAAATATTAGAAAAATTAAAAAAAGCAGGATTTCATGATATTGAAACATTATTTACTAATGATTTAGATCATGGTCCATATATATCAGAAACATTACGAATAGATTCATCTCATGATCGCATGAGTGCTTTAATAGAGATTTATCGAGTAATGAGACCTGGAGAACCACCTACTAAAGAAGCTACAGAAAATTTATTTGAAAATTTATTTTTTTCTGAAGATAGATATGATCTTTCTTCTGTTGGTAGGATGAAATTTAATCGATCTCTTTTACGTCAAGAAATTGAAGGTTCAGGAACTTTGAATAAAGAAGATATTATTGATGTAATAAAAAAAATTATTGATATTCGAAATGGAAAAGGTGAAGTAGATGATATTGATCATTTAGGGAATCGACGTGTTAGATCAGTTGGTGAAATGGCAGAAAATCAATTTAGAATTGGTCTTGTAAGAGTAGAAAGAGCTGTAAAAGAAAGATTATCTATAGGTGATTTAGATACTCTTATGCCACAAGATGTAATTAATGCCAAACCAATATCAGCTGCTGTTAAAGAATTTTTTGGTTCTAGTCAATTATCACAATTTATGGATCAAAATAATCCTTTATCTGAAATTACACATAAAAGACGGATTTCAGCATTAGGGTTAGGAGGTTTAACTAGAGAACGAGCAGGATTTGAAGTGAGAGATGTTCATCCTACTCACTATGGACGCGTATGTCCTATCGAAACACCAGAAGGTCCAAATATTGGATTAATTAATTCTTTATCTGTATATGCTCAAACAAATTCATATGGATTTTTAGAAACACCTTATCGAAAAGTTAAAAATAGTTTAGTTACTCAGGAAATTAATTATTTATCAGCTATAGAAGAAGGTAAATATATTATTGCACAAGCTAACACTAATATTGATAAAAATGGTTTTTTTATTGACGATTTAATAACATGTCGACATAAAGGTGAATCCAGTTTATTTCATCCTCATCAAATTGATTATATGGATGTTTCTACTCAACAAATTGTTTCTGTTGGCGCATCTTTAATTCCTTTTCTTGAACACGACGATGCAAATCGAGCATTAATGGGCGCGAATATGCAACGTCAAGCAGTGCCTACTTTAAAAACAGATAAACCTTTAGTAGGAACGGGGATAGAACGAGCAGTAGCAGTAGATTCAGGAGTTACAGTAGTTGCTAAAAGAAATGGTTTTATTCAATATGTAGATGCTTCTCGTATTGTTATTAAAGTTGATGAAAAAGAAATACATTCTAGAGAAGCAGGAATTGATATTTATAATTTAACTAAATATACTCGATCAAATCAAAACACTTGCATTAATCAACATCCATGTGTCACATTAGGTGAACAAGTTAAAAAAGGAGATGTATTAGCAGATGGTCCATCTACTGATTTAGGTGAACTTGCTTTAGGACAAAACATGCGTGTAGCATTTATGCCTTGGAATGGATACAATTTTGAAGACTCAATTCTTGTATCAGAAAGAGTCGTACAAGAAGATCGTTTCACTACTATACATATTCAAGAATTATCTTGCATATCTCGAGATACTAAATTAGGTCCAGAAGATATTAGTTCTGATATACCTAATGTAGGAGAAGCCGCATTATCAAAATTAGATGAATCAGGTATTGTATATATTGGAGCTGAAGTCACTGGAGGTGATATACTAGTCGGAAAAGTTACTCCAAAAGGAGAAACTCAACTTACACCTGAAGAAAAATTATTACGTGCTATTTTTGGAGAAAAAGCATCAGATGTCAAAGATTCATCATTACGAGTACCTAATGGTGTATCAGGTACAGTAATAGACGTACAAATATTTACAAGAGATGGTGTAAAAAAAGATAAAAGAACTTTAGAAATTGAAGATATGCAGCTGAAACAAGTTAAAAAAGATCTGACTGAAGAATTTAAAATATTTGAATCTAGTTTATTTAATCATATCAAAAAAATATTAATCTCTTTTAATATTAATTTAGAACAACTGAATAGAACACCATATGAAAAATGGTTTTCTATTGATATAAAAGAAAAAAACAAAAAAAAAGTAATAGAAAAACTTGAAAAACAACATAATGAATTAAAATCAAAATTTGAAAAAAAAATTGACATGCAACGTCGAAAAATCACTCAAGGTGATGATCTTGCTCCAGGAATTTTAAAAATCGTTAAAGTATATTTAGCTGTTAAACGTCAAATTCAACCTGGTGATAAAATGGCAGGAAGACATGGAAATAAAGGAGTAATTTCAAAAATAAATCCAATTGAAGATATGCCTTATGATACAAATGGGGTACCAGTTGATATTGTTTTAAACCCTTTAGGCGTTCCTTCTCGTATGAATATTGGACAAATATTAGAAACACATCTAGGTATGGCGGCCAAGGGAATTGGGGATCAAATAAATAATATGTTAAAAAATCAACAAAATATATCCAATTTACGCGAATTTATACAACAAGCTTTTAACTTAGGTGATAACTTGCGTCAAAAAGTAAATTTTGATCAATTCTCAGACGAAGAAATATTATGTTTAGCACATAACTTTAAAAATGGATTACCTATTTCAACACCAGTTTTTGATGGTGCGCAAGAAAATGAAATAAAAAAAATGCTACAATTCGCAAATTTACCAACTTCTGGTCAAATTATTCTTTTTGATGGAAGAACAGGAGAAAAATTTGAACGACCTGTAACAGTTGGTTATATGTATATGCTTAAATTAAATCATTTAGTAGACGATAAAATGCATGCTCGTTCTACTGGTTCTTATAGTTTAGTTACTCAACAACCTTTAGGTGGAAAAGCTCAGTTTGGTGGACAACGTTTTGGTGAAATGGAAGTTTGGGCATTAGAAGCATACGGAGCTTCTTATACATTACAAGAAATGTTAACAGTAAAATCTGATGATGTAAATGGAAGAACGAGAATGTATAAAAATATCGTAGATGGAAATTATCAAATGGAACCTGGCATGCCAGAATCTTTTAACGTACTTTTAAAAGAAATTCGGTCTCTAGGTATTAATATTGAATTAGAAAGTGAATAAAAAATAGAATTAAATTCTAAAAATATTAATTGACTATCTTAAAAAAAAGTTTTACTCTAACGAGAGATAATCTGTGAAAGATTTACTAAAATTTCTTAAATCTCAAACTAAAAATGAAGATTTTGATGCCATTAAAATTTCATTAGCTTCTCCTGATATGATAAGATCTTGGTCATTTGGTGAAGTTAAAAAGCCTGAAACTATTAATTACCGAACATTTAAACCTGAACGAGATGGATTATTTTGTGCTCGTATTTTTGGTCCAGTAAAAGATTATGAATGTTTATGTGGTAAATACAAAAGATTAAAACATAGAGGCGTAATTTGTGAAAAATGTGGTGTAGAAGTAACACAAAGTAAAGTCAGACGAGAACGAATGGGTCATATAGAATTATCATCCCCTACAGCTCATATTTGGTTTTTAAAATCTTTACCATCAAGAATAGGATTACTATTAGATATGCCTCTTAGAGACATTGAAAGAGTGTTATATTTTGAATCTTATGTCGTTATAGAAACAGGTATGACTAATCTTGAAAAACATCAAATTTTAACTGAAGAACAATATGTCGATGCATTAGAAGAATTTGGAGATGAATTTCATGCTACTATGGGAGCAGAAGCAATTCAATACTTATTAAAAGATATCAATTTAGTTCAAGTATGTAATACATTAAGACTAGAATTAAACGAAACAAATTCTGAAACAAAACGAAAAAAACTAACAAAACGAATTAAATTATTAGAATCTTTTATTCAATCTCATAATAAACCTGAATGGATGATTCTTAACGTATTACCAGTACTACCACCAGATCTCAGACCATTAGTACCACTAGATGGAGGAAGATTTGCAACGTCAGATTTAAACGATTTATATCGTCGAGTAATTAATAGAAATAATCGTCTAAAACGTTTATTAGATTTAGCTGCACCAGATATTATTGTAAGAAATGAAAAAAGAATGTTGCAAGAAGCAGTAGATGCTTTATTAGATAATGGAAGAAGAGGGCGAGCAATTACTGGTTCAAATAAAAGACCTCTTAAATCATTAGCTGATATGATTAAAGGTAAACAAGGAAGGTTTCGACAAAATCTTCTTGGAAAACGTGTAGATTATTCTGGTCGTTCAGTTATTACTGTCGGTCCCTACCTTCATTTACATCAATGTGGATTACCTAAAAAAATGGCATTAGAGCTATTTAAGCCATTTATATATGGAAAATTAGAAGTACGTAGTTTAGCAACTACTATCAAAGCAGCAAAAAAAATGGTAGAAAGAGAAGAATCAGTAGTCTGGGATATTTTAGATGAAGTAATTCGCGAACATCCAGTTTTATTAAATCGCGCACCTACTTTACATAGATTAGGTATACAAGCATTTGAACCAGTTCTTATAGAAGGCAAAGCTATTCAACTACATCCTTTAGTATGTGCGGCTTATAATGCTGATTTTGATGGTGATCAAATGGCTGTACATGTCCCTCTTACTCTAGAATCACAATTAGAATCTAGAGCCTTAATGATGTCAACAAATAATATACTATCTCCAGCTAATGGAGAGCCAATTATCGTACCTTCTCAAGATGTTGTATTAGGTTTATATTATATGACTCGCGAGAAAATTAATAGCAAGGGCGAAGGTATGTTATTAAACAGCTCTAATGAAGCAGAAAAAGTATATCATTTAGGAATTGCTGAATTACATGCTGCAGTTAAAGTACGAATAATAGAATATAAAAAAAATGAAGATAACAGTTTTACTCCAAGAAAAAAGATAGTGTCTACTACGATTGGACGAGCGATTTTATGGATGATTATTCCAAAAGGACTTCCTTTTAGTATCATCAATCAAACTTTAGGAAAAAAAGATATCTCTAAAATGCTGAATACTTGTTATCGTATTTTAGGCATTAAACCTACTGTATTTTTTGCTGATCAAATTATGTATACCGGTTTTGCTTATGCAGCACGATCAGGATCTTCAGTTGGTATTGATGATATGGTGATACCTGAAAAAAAAGCAAATATTATCAGTGAAGCAGAAATTGAAGTAGCTGAAATACAAGAACAATTTCAATCAGGATTAGTAACATCAGGTGAAAGATATAACAAAGTGATTGATATTTGGGCAGCAGCAAATGAACGTGTAGCAAAAGCTATGATGAAAAATTTATCTACAGAATCTGTGATTAATAAAATAGGTTCAAAACAAACACAAATATCTTTTAATAGTATATTTATGATGGCAGATTCAGGAGCAAGAGGTTCTGCTGCACAAATTCGTCAATTAGCTGGTATGAGAGGTTTAATGGCTAAACCAGATGGTTCTATTATTGAAACACCAATTACAGCTAATTTTCGAGAAGGTTTAAATGTATTGCAATATTTTATTTCTACTCATGGAGCACGAAAAGGATTAGCAGACACTGCTTTAAAAACTGCTAATTCTGGATATTTAACACGTCGTTTAGTAGATGTTGCGCAAGACTTAGTTGTCACACAAGACGATTGTCAAACACATGAAGGAATTTTAATGACACCATTAATTGAAGGAGGAGATGTTAAAGAACCTTTACGTGAACGAGTATTAGGACGAGTCACTGCAAAAAATATTAATATTCCTAATACTAAAAATATTTTAATTGAAAGAAATACATTACTTAATGAACAATTATGTGATCTTCTACAAAAAAATTCTATAGATACTGTTAAAGTAAGATCAGTAGTAAACTGTGATACTGATTTTGGTGTCTGTGCTTATTGTTATGGTCGTGATTTAGCTCGGGGTAATTTAGTAAATAAAGGTGAAGCTATTGGAGTCATTGCTGCTCAATCTATAGGAGAGCCTGGTACACAATTAACTATGAGAACTTTTCACATTGGAGGAGCCGCATCAAGAGCAGCATCAGAATCTAGTATTCAAGTTAGAACTCAGGGTATGATTAATCTTAATAATGCTAAATCTGTAAAAAATTCTAATGGAAAGATTGTTATTACTTCTAGAAATGTTTCACTAAACATTATTGATAATTTTGGACGAACTCAAGAAAGTTATAAAATTCCTTATGGAGCAATTATGGCCAAGGGAGCTGGTGAACAAGTTAATTCTGGAGAAACTGTTGCAAAATGGGATCCACATACTATTCCAGTCATTACTGAAGTTAATGGTTTTGTGCGATTTGTAGATATGATAGATGGTCAGAGTATTACCAGGCAAGCTGATGAATTAACAGGTTTATCGTCTATAGTAATATTAGATACAGCAGAGAGAATGTCTATTGGTAAAGATTTAAGACCTGCATTAAAAATTATTGATCATCATGGTCATGATGTACTAATTTCAGGAACAGACATGCCTGCACAATATTTTTTACCTGGAAAAGCTATTGTTCAACTTGAAGATGGGGTAAAAATTAGCTCTGGTGATACATTAGCAAGAGTACCACAAGAATCAGGAGGAACTAGAGATATTACTGGTGGCTTACCAAGAGTAGCAGATTTATTTGAAGCTAGACGTCCAAAAGAATCAGCAATTTTAGCAGAAATTAATGGTATCATATCTTTTGGAAAAGAAACAAAAGGAAAAAGACGATTAATTATTACTCCAGTTAATGGTAATGATGCTTATGAAGAAATGATTCCAAAATGGAGACAATTAAATGTTTTTGAAGGAGAACGAGTAGAAAAAGGTGATATTATATCTGATGGACCAGAATCACCACATGATATTTTAAGACTCAGAGGAGTTCAAGCAGTAACAAAATATATTGTTAATGAAGTCCAAGAAGTATATCGACTTCAAGGTGTAAAAATTAATGATAAACATATTGAAGTCATTATTAGACAAATGTTAAGAAAAGCTACTATATTAAAATCAGGAGATTCAACGTTTTTAGATGGCGAGCAAGTAGAGTTTTCACGCATTAAAATGTCTAATCGTATTTTAGAAAAAAATAACAAGATACCTGCTACTTTTTTAAGAGACTTGTTAGGTATTACAAAGGCATCACTTGCAACAGAATCTTTTATATCTGCCGCTTCTTTTCAAGAAACAACAAGAGTATTAACTGAGTCTGCAGTCGCAGGAAAAAAAGACGAACTTAGAGGTTTAAAAGAAAATGTAATTGTCGGACGTTTAATTCCTGCAGGGACAGGATATGCATATCATAAAGAACGTTTAAATCGTAGACAAAAAAAACATCATCCAATGATTAGTAGTTCTCACGTGAGTGCAGAAGAAGCTTCTGCTAGTCTTTCAGAATTATTAAATTCTACTCTCACAGAAAAATAAAATAATTATTTTAATATTTTAATATATATTTAAATTATGGCTGCTCTTAACAGCAGCCGCAGAAAAAAATATAATAATTTTAAATAATATTGAAATTATTATTTTATAAGATATTAACTGTTCTTAAAATTATTTGTTTTATATTATAATATTAAATAAATAATTAATTTAAAAAATAAAATTTTTAATATATTTATATAAACTTAGTTTTAAGAATTAATAGTGTTTATTATGTGATATATAACAATCTTAAAATATTAAATAATATTCGATTAAAACAAATATACATATTATTAATAGAATATATCAATATACATATATTTTTTCTATATATTATTTTTTAATAATGTTTATATATATTATAAAGTTTAATCTCTATCATGAATGCATTTTTAAACAATTCTTCTTTTTTTATATTTATTTTCATAACATAAATATTTATTCATACACAATAAAAAATTATATTTTTTCTTTTTATATTATACATGTATAAAAAAAGTTAAAAATACAAAAAAAAATGTAGTTTTTCAAGTAAAATTTTCTATCTAAATTTAAAAAAATAATGAATTAATAAATTATTAGTTTTCAGATTTAAATAAAAAAGGAAAAATAATGAATAAAACTCAATTAATTAGCGTTATATCTAAAAAATCTAATGTATCTAAAATACAAGCTAAAATAACCTTAGAAACAACATTATCAACTATAATTGACTCTTTAAAAAAAGGAGAATCAGTACAAATAGTTGGTTTTGGTACTTTTAAAGTTAATTTAAGATCATCTCGTATAGGAAGAAATCCTCAAACAGGTAAAGAAATACAAATCCCTGCTACTAAAGTACCAAGTTTTACATCTGGTAAAACATTTAAAAATGCAATTAAATAATAATTATCTTATTTATATATCTCAAAAATTTATAAGGGGCATTATGCCCCTCATTTTAAACATTATATCTATTATAATTAATTTAAAACATATTTATATTTATTTTAATAATATAAATATCAAAAAATTTTATAGTATAAGAAATTATTTAATTTTTTCTATTTACAAAAAAGAAAGTCTATTATGTTACCAACTAATCTTATAAAAAATGCTTTAATTAGTGTCTCAGATAAAGAAAATATTTTAACAATAGCACAAACATTAATTACAAATAAAATCAAGTTATTTTCAACAGATGGAACTGCAACTATTTTAAAAAAAAATAATATACCTGTAACAGAAATATCAAATTATACCAAATTTCCTGAAATCATGAATGGACGTGTTAAAACGTTGCATCCTAAAATTATGGGTGGAATTTTAAGAAGACAAAATCAAGATGAAAAAACCATGAAGCTATATGATATTTTACCAATAGATATAGTCATTGTAAATTTTTATCCATTTAATAAAATAATACAAAATATTTCAAAAAATAGTATAAATGATATTATAGAAAATATTGATATTGGTGGACCTACGTTAGTACGAGCAGCTGCAAAAAACTATCAAAATGTTATAGTCATCGTAGATATTAATGATGTTAAGAAGATTATAGAATCTATTAAAAATAATACTATAAATATAGAAAATAGATTTAATTTAGCATCTAAAGCGTTTGAATATACATCATCTTATGAAAAAATGATTTCAGAATATTTTATTCAAAAAATAATTTTCATAAAAACAATAGTCATAATTTATTTCCAAAAAAATACATTTTTCTTTTATAAAAAACAAGACTTAAGATATGGTGAAAATCATCATCAACAAGCATCTTTTTACATAGAAAAACATATCTGTCAATCTGGAACTATTAGTACTGCAAAACAGATACAAGGAAAAACTTTATCATATAATAATATAGCAGATGCTGATATAGCATTAGAATGTGTCAAAAAATTCAAAACACCAGCATGTGCTATTGTAAAACATGGAAATCCATGTGGTGTTGCAGTAAGTAATTGCATTTTAAAAGCATATTTATCAGCATATTATGCTGATCCTATTTCAGCATTTGGAGGAATAATTGCTTTTAATGATATCTTAGATATGAAAACAGCTAAAACTATTATTGATACACAATTTATTGAAGTAATAATAGCACCTGAAATTAATATATTCGCAAAAAAAATATTACAAACTAAAAAAAATATCAGAATACTAACTACTGGTAAATTTAAAAATGAAAAAATAGGATTAGATTTAAAAAGAATTACGAATGGTTTGCTCGTACAAGAATATGATTTAGATAATATAGATCATAAAGAATGGATTATAGTTACAAAACGTATTCCAACAAAAATAGAATTTAAAGATGCTATTTTTTGTTGGACTGTAGCTAAATTTGTAAAATCAAATGCAATTGTATACGGACGCAATCAAGTAACTATTGGTATAGGAGCTGGTCAAATGAGTAGAATTTATTCTACAAAATTAGCTAATATAAAAGCACAAGATCAAGGTCATAAAATTATAGGTGCTACAATGGCTTCTGATGCTTTTTTTCCTTTTAGAGATGGAATTGATAGTGCTGCTTCTATTGGTATTAAATGTATTGTTCAACCAGGAGGTTCAATACGCGATCAAGAAATAATTCAAGCGGCAAATGAACATGATATAGCAATGATTTTTACTAATCAGCGTCATTTTAAACATTAATTATATTTATTAAAAAATAGAATAATTATCATTATTTTTTTTTAAATAAAACATTTATAAAAATTAAATCATCATTTAGATTGTTAAATATTCTAAAAGATGATTTAATATCATACCAATAATCAAGTTATTTGATTACTAATAATTTGATTTCTAATTTTTTTAGTCGATATTATCATATTTTTTAAAGATAATATTGTTTCATTCCAATTTCTTGTTTTTAAACCGCAATCGGGATTAACCCATAGACGTTTAAAGGGAATATATTTTCTTGCTATATTTAAAAGTTTATAGATCGACTCTATACTTGGTATATTAGCAGAATGAATATCATATACTCCAGGACCAACTTCATTAAGATATTTGAATTTTTGAAATGATTGTAATAATTTCATATCTGATCGAGCTGTTTCAATAGTAATAACATCAGCATCTAACAAAGCAATAGAATCCATGATATCGTTAAATTCAGAATAGCACATATGTGTATGTATTTGTGTGGTATTTTTGACACTTGATGAACTTAACTGAAATGTCTTAACTGCCCATGATAAATATTCAGGCCAATCACTTTTATGTAAAGGTAAACCTTCACGTAATGCTGGTTCATCAATTTGAATAATTTCTATTTTTGATTTTTCTAAATCTAATACTTCATCACGTAGCGCAAATGCTATTTGTGTTGCAATTTTTTTTAATGAAATATCTTCTCGTGGGAAAGACCAAAATAAAATTGTAACTGGTCCTGTTAACATGCCTTTAACAGGTTTTTTTGTTAAAGATTGAGCATATTTAGACCATTCTATAGTAATAGGTTGAATGCGACTAATATCTCCAATAATAATAGGAGGTTTGACACAACGTGAACCATAACTCTGTACCCATCCATTTTCTGTAAATACAAATCCATCCAAATGTTCACCAAAATATTCTACCATATCATTTCTTTCGGATTCACCATGTACTAATACATCTATATCTAATTCTTCTTGTATTTTGATAACTTTTTTAATATTATTTTTAATACTATTATGATATTCTTGTTCACTAATTAATCCAGATTTAAAATCTCGTCGTAATTTTCTTATATCAACAGTTTGAGGAAAAGAACCAATAGTTGTTGTTGGTAAGATAGGAAAATTAAATTTTTTATGCTGTTCTACAGCCCGAATATTATAAGCATTAGAACGTTTATATTTATAATTAAAAGAATTTGATAAACGTTTTTGCACTTCAATATTATGTACTTTTTTAGAAAAAACACGATTATGAATCGGTGAGCTCCATTGTTTAATTAAATCTAAATTATTCTCATTTAAAGCATTAGATAATAATTTTAATTCTGTACATTTTTGAACTGCAAAAGAAAACCAATTTTTCACTTCTGGATCTAAAGATTGTTCTGTTTTTAAATCCATAGGAGTATGTAATAAAGAACAAGACGAACCAATCAGTATATCTCTATTATTATTTATAATAGGCATAATAAGTTGAAACCATTTTACAAGATCGGCACGCCAAATATTTCTCCCATTAATTACACCTAAAGATAATATCCATTCTGTTGGTATTTTTGAAATAAAATTGATTAAATCATATTTTCCATATACTAAATCAATATGAATACCTTGAACTGGTAAATTACGAATAAAACTTATATTATGTTCAATACTATCAAAATATGTTGTAAGTAATAATTTAATATCTCCATTTAAATGTTTATACACATCATAATAAGCATCTCTCCATTTTTTAGGTAATTCTAAAACTAAAGCAGGTTCATCAACTTGTATTAAATCAATACCCCGATTTGATAATTGTTTTAAAATATATTGATATATTGGAATAATATCTTTTAAAATATTTAAACGATCAAAGTATTCTCCTTTAACTTTTCCCAACCAAAGATATGTAATTGGACCTAAAATTATTGGTTTAACTTTATATCCTAGTGATAATGCTTCATCTACTTCATCTAAAATTTGTTTCCAAGAAAATTTAAATACTGTATTTTGATAAAATTCTGGAACAATATAATGATAATTAGTATTAAACCATTTAGTCATTTCTGACGCAGAAACATCTGGAGCAAAACCTCTTGCTATACGAAATAAACAATCTAAATCAATATCATCACTAGAATTAATAATGTGATGTCTTTCTGGAATATTGCCTAGCATCATAGTAGTAGTTAACACATGATCGTACCAAGCAAAATCTCCAACTGGTATATAATCTATACCTGCTTCTTTTTGTATCTCCCAATTTTTTTTTCGTATTTTAAAACCTTCTAATAAAAGTTCATTACGTGTTAAGTTACCAGACCAATATTTTTCTTGAGCTTTTTTTAACTCACGATATAAACCTATTCTTGGAAATCCGAGAGTATGGTTTAAAATTGTCATATTTAATATCCTATGATTAATAATTAAATCATTTCTTAAAATATTAGATTGATAATTGCGGTGTATTAAAAGTATATTATATACTTTTAATCTTTAAAAAAATTATCATATATAAATAGTTAATTATCAAAATAAAAAATCTTGTCATGAAGATTACAATCTCTCAAAATATAAAAAATATTAAAAAATAGTTTATTGAAAAAAACTAAAATACAACTTCTATTCTAAATGAGTGACAATTATTAAATTTATCAATGAATTATAAAAAAAATAAAATATACATTATATTCATCAGAAATAATAATTTTATTTGATTTTCCTATTTTGGTAAGTATTTGACTGTAATTATGTAAAGAAATATTATATATAATATTGAATCTATATCATTATATTAAATTTATTATATATCTGATGATCAAATAATAATCAAAAAATAATCACAAACTAAGAAATACTATTTATATTTAATATTTTATTATAATTACTTTCATTTATAAATTATTTAATTATTTTGAAAAATAATATTTTTTTTTAAAAAAATATTATATCTAATATTATTAGTCGATTTATGTACTAATAATAGAAGTAATATATAGTAATATTTTTTATAACCTTCTGTGAGAATATCTATGTGATAACAAATAATATATTATATTTTTTCAATAATTTAATTAAAAAATATACATTTTTACACTATTTGATTAAGTAATAAATTATTCTAAAAAATTAATTACCACTTAATTTCAACAATAGAAAATAAAACTTTATAAAACATAACATCAAGATATATATAATCATAAAAAAAATCATTAGATAAAAAATTATATTAATTTTATAAGTTTATACTGTCTAATTACTACTATTTTATTTATTATATATAATACTAATTTGATAATTAAAATAAAAATTTATTAAAATTTTATACTATATTTTTTATTTTCTTATAAAAATATCATATAAACATTTTGCAACACCATTATTATCATTACTATCAATAATTTCAATATTTGGACATTCATTTTTTAAATTTATATCTGCATTTTTCATAATATATGCTTTACCAACAATAGTTAACATGTCTTTATCATTCATACCATCACCAAAAGCAATAAAATTATCTAAAGATATTTTTAATAAATAAGATATTAATTTTAATCCATAACTTTTAGAACTTTTTTTGGATACAACTTCAAGACAAGCAGGATCTGAAAAATTAATACACACTTTATTATTAAACAATTCAATAACTTTTTTTCTAAGTACATATAATTTTTTATAATTATGACTTGTAAAAAAAATTTTACTAATATTTTTATAAATTAAATAATCAGGATGAAAATATTGATATTTTAATAATGACAAATCTGGTAAAAATCGATTTTTTATATTTTGGTTATTAATATACCATTGATTATTTTGATATATGTGCGTAATAATATCTGAGTCGTTATATACGATTTTACAAAGTATTAAAGCAATATTTTTATCTAAATTATCACTAAATATTAGTTTATTATTTATATTATAAATTTTAGCACCATTTGAAGTAATCATAAAAGCTTTTATTTTTAAAAAGTCTCTTATTTTAATAACATCTATATAATGACGCCCTGAAGCTAAAATGAAATATATTTTTTTTTGTTTTAAAATATCTATAATTTCTTTAGTATATTTTGTAATTTTATTGTCTGAAGATAACAAAGTTCCATCTAAATCTAAAACGATGACTTTATACATAAAGATAACCTAATAAAAAACAATATATTTTATTATAAAATATATTCTATGTATACTCATTAAAATCTCATTTATATAAACATTAATATACTCAAAAAACTAAAAAATATTAACTTATCACGTTCTCTTTCAATAAAATATTTTATATTTATAATTATATTACAAAAATTTATACAAGGATATTTATGTTAAAACAAAAAATTATCGTAGTAATACTTGCTGCTGGAAACGGTACTAGAATGCAATCAAACTTTCCTAAAGTATTGCATGTTTTAGGAGGAAAAACAATTTTAGATCATGTTATTCATACTGCACAATCTATAAAACCTAAAAAAATTATATTAGTATGGAACAATAAAAAAAAAATCAAAGTATCTAATCCTAATAATATTCCTATTGAATGGATTATACAAAAAAATCCACAAGGAACAGGTCAAGCAATACTATTAGCTATAAAAAATATTATTAATAATGAAAATATTTTAGTGCTATATGGAGACGTTCCTTTAATATCTATTGAATCAATAAAAAAATTACAATACGCTAAAAAAAATTCTAAAATTAGTTTATTAACAATAAAAATGAATAATCCTTATGGATATGGACGTATTTTACGAACTAAGGGAAGAGTTAGCGGTATAGTTGAAGAAAATGATGCAAATGATAAACAAAAAAAAATTAAAGAAATATATTCTGGAATATTTATTGCGCCAAGTCAGGATTTAAAAAGATGGTTAAAAAAAATTAATAACAAAAATAAAAACAAAGAATTTTATGCAACTGATATTATTGCTTTAGCTTACTTTGAAAAGCATTATATTAAAACAATACAACCATTAAATCAAGAAGAAATATTAGGGATTAATAATAAAAGACAATTATCAATTGTAGAACATATTTTTCAAAAAAAACAAATTAATAAATTACTTGATAACGGCATTATATTAAAAGATTCTTCTCATTTTATTTTACGTGGGACGTTAAAACATGGTCAAAATGTTGAAATAGATACAGCAGTAATTCTTGAAAAACATGTTGTTTTAGGTGATGATGTGAAAATTGGTCCAGGATGTATCATTAAAAATAGTACTATTGATAGTCATACTAATATTCAGGCATATACAATTATAGAAAATTGTCAGATAGGTAAAAATTGCACGATAGGTCCCTTCACTCATATAAAAGATAATGCTAAATTAGATAAACATGTCACAATAGGAAATTTTGTTGAAATTAAACATAGTATAATTAAAAAAAAATCTAAAGTAAAACATTTAAGTTATATCGGTAATGCTGAACTTGGTTCTCAAGTAAATTTTGGAGCTGGAAGTGTAACATGTAACTATGATGGTGCTAATAAATTAAAAACTATTATTGGTAATAATGTATTCGTTGGTTCTAACACACAATTAGTTGCTCCTATAAACATTATTAAAAATACAACTATTGCTGCAGGAACTACTGTTACAAAAGATGTAAACATACCATGTTTAGTATGCAATAAAAAAGAACAAATTTATAAAAAAAATTGGAAACGACCTCAAAAATCGCATAAAAAATAATCATAACAACACATTAAATCAGTATATTTATTTTCAATAAATAATATATTTTATTAAAAAATCAAAGGTATTAATATGTGTGGTATCATTGCTGCAGTAACAAAACGTAATATTATAAATATTCTAATTGATGGAATGAAAAAATTAGAATACAGAGGATATGATTCATCAGGTTTAGCAATCATCGATCATCACAATCATATTATTCGCATTCGTTGTGTTGGCAAAGTTGATTCTCTTATAAAAAAAATAAATAAAAAAAAAATATTAGGAAATATTGGTATTGCACATACTCGCTGGGCTACTCACGGTAAAATATCAAAAGAAAATACTCATCCACATATGTCATCAAACATTGTAATTGTGCATAATGGAATCATTGAAAACTGTTCTATATTACGTACTTTTTTAAAAAAACAAGGATATAAATTTTATTCTGATACTGATACAGAAGTTATTGCTCATTTATTACATTGGGAACAAAACCAAAAAAAATATTGTCTTAAAAAAGTCATACAAAATAGCATAAAAAAATTATATGGTAATTATAGTATGGTTGTAATGGATAAAAATAACCCTTCAAAATTGATTGCAATACGATCTGGTAGTCCACTAGTAATTGGACTTGGAATAAAAGAAAATTTTATTGCTTCAGATCAAATTGCATTATTAAATATTACAAAACGCTTTATATATTTAGAAGAAGGAGACATAGCTATTGTTCAAAATAATAAAATTAATATATTTAATAAATATAATCTTCAAATAAACAGAAAAGAAATTCTATCTAATATAGAATATAAGTCTGCAAATAAAGGAAAATATCATTTTTATATGGAAAAAGAAATACATGAACAACCTTGTTCTATTAAAAATACTTTAAAAAATCGGTTGCAAGAAAATCAAACAGTATATTTTTCTGAATTAGGATTGAAAAAAGATAATTTGTTAATTAATACAGAACATATTCATATCGTTGCATGTGGAACTTCATATCACGCTGCTATGGTAGCAAAATATTGGTTTGAATCACTGGCTAACATTCCTTGTGATGTTGAAATTGCATCTGAATTTTCATCAAGAAAATTAGTTGTAAGACAGAATAGTTTATTCATTACTTTATCTCAATCAGGTGAAACAGCTGATACACTAGCAGCATTAAGATATTCTAAAAAACTTGGTTATTTAGGAAATTTAACTATTTGTAATATGGAAGGATCATCCTTAGTTAAAGAATCAGATTGCTATATATTAACTCAAGCTGGTTTAGAAATTGGAGTGGCTTCAACGAAATCTTTTACTACTCAATTAACTGTGCTACTTATGCTTATCTCTAAAATAATTACTTTAAAAAATAAAAACAATAATACAGCAAAAATAATTATAAAAACAATACAACATTTACCTCAAAAAATTCAAGAAATTTTAAATAAAAAACAAATAATGAAAAAAATAGCTCAAAATTTATCAAACAAACAAAATGTACTATTTCTTGGAAGAGGGGATCAATATCCTATTGCGATAGAAGGAGCTTTAAAATTAAAAGAAATTTCTTATATTCATGCTGAAGCTTATCCATCTGGAGAACTTAAACATGGCCCTCTTGCATTAATTGATAAAAATATGCCAGTTATTATTATTGCTCCCAAAAATTCTTTATTATCAAAAAATCAACAAAACATCAAAGAAATTTCTTCTAGAGGTGGTTTAATTTATATTTTATCTGATCAAGATTTTGATGATGAAGATAATATTCATATAATCAAATTACCATATATAGAAGAATTGATAGCTCCTATTTGTTATGTAATTCCTTTACAATTATTAGCTTATTATATTGCTCTAATAAAAGGTAAAAATATTGATCAGCCAAGACATCTTGCGAAATCAGTTACTGTCGCATAAAATTTTATTAAGTGAAAAATTTTATTAATTAAATATTTTTAAAGAGTATGAGTTTTCTATTTTATAAAACTTAATCTCATACTCCATATCTATTTTAATTTGATTATATCAAAAATTATTTTCAATCTAATTTTCTATAGCTATTTTTAATTTTTTCATTGCGTTTTTTTCTAATTGTCGAACTCTTTCTGCAGAAATACCATAATGATCTGCTATTGTTTGTAAAGTATTTTTTTGATCTTGATCTAACCAACGCGCAGAAATAATGTTTCGACTACGTTCATCTAATCTTGATAAAGCATTGCTTAATTTTTTCGTTGCATGTTTTTCCCAGTTATCTTGCTCTAAACCATTAGCAAAATTAGATTTTTTATCTTCTAAATACTGCATAGAAACATTAATTTTTCCATCAATATCTTCATCTGGTAATGGATTAAAAATGACATCTTGAGCAGACATACGTGATTCCATTTCTTTTACATCTTTACTACTAACTCCTAACTCTTTAGCGACAACTTGAATTTCTTCTTCGTTAAACCAACCTAATCTTTTCTTAGTTTTTCTCAAATTAAAAAATAACTTTCTTTGCGATTTTGTAGTAGCAACTTTTACAATGCGCCAATTACGTAAGACATATTCATGTATTTCTGATTTAATCCAATGAACAGCAAAAGATACAAGACGCACTCCTATCTCTGGATTAAATCTACGTACTGCTTTCATCAATCCAATATTTCCTTCTTGTATAAGATCAGATTGAAGCAAACCGTATCCTGAATAGTTACGTGAAATATGGATGACAAAACGGAGATGAGATAAAATTAAAGTTTTTGCAGCATCTAAATCGCCATGATAGCGTAATCGTTTAGTAAGTATTTTTTCTTCTTCAATGGAAAGCATTGGCCATAAATTAGCTATTCTAATATATGCATCTAAATTACTTGGTGGTGTAACAGATAAAATCTGTACTTTGTTAATCATTTCAATTCCCGCATAAATGAATTGTATATACTGAATTATTAACATGTGGGACTTATATATAATACTGTAATTAAAAGTATAAATCAAAGATTTATACAAAATAATTCATTCAGTTTTTATAAAATTATGACATCATTTAATAATATTTTTTTTCTATAAATATAGCATCAATAAACTCATTACTATTAAAAATACCTAAATCTTTTGAATCTTCACCAATTCCAATATAACGAATTGGAATTTTAAATTGATCTGCTAAAGAAAAAATCACTCCTCCTTTAGCAGTTCCATCTAATTTAGTAATGACAATACCAGTTAAATTTAATGCTCTATGGAATATTTCTGTTTGTTTTATAGTATTTTGTCCGTTACAAGCATCGATAATTAACATTATTTCATGTGGAGCAGATATATCTAATTTTTTAATAACTCTAACTATCTTTTTTAACTCTTCAATTAAATGTATCTTATTATGCAATCTTCCAGCAGTATCAATAATTAATATATCTATTTTTTTTGATTTAGCTGATTTCACTGCATCAAAAATTACTGCTGCTGGATCTGAACCAAAATGTTGTGCTATTACTGAGATATTATTTAATTTTCCTAATATTTGTAATTGTTCTATACCTGCGGCTCTGAATGTATCTGCAGCAGCTAACATAACAGATTTTCCTTCAGATTTATATTTTTTTGCTAATTTCCCTATAGTAGTTGTTTTACCTGTTCCATTTACTCCTACTACTAAAATAACAAAAGGCTGATGTTTAGAAATTTCTAAAGGAATTTCTACTGTTTTTAAAATATTATACATATTTTTTTTTAACAAAAAATAAAGTTTTTCAGAACTTTTCAAATCCTGACGATTGACATCTTTTATTAAATTACTGATAATTCGATTACTAGTATCAATTCCAATATCAGCAAGTAACATTTTTTCTTCTAGTTCTTCAAAAAGAACATCATCTATAGTTTTTGATAAAAAAATATTATTAATACCATTATGCAATAATTGCTTTGTTTTTATTAAACCTTTTTTTAATCGTGAGAAAAAATTGGTTTTTATAACTATATTCGTTTCATCTTCACAATTAATATCTGTATCAATATTATTTAATATTTCTATTTTATTTTTTTTTTCATTATTATTTTGTATAATATCTTGTGTTTTTTCTTTTTTTATTTTAGAACTTAACCAAGTAAAAAAATTATCTTTTTTACTATTTTTCATATTAATTTACCTCAATTACTTAAGTTATATATTCATAATAAAAATTATATATTTCAATTTCATTAAAAATATTTTTTATAAATTTATAAAAAATAAAAATTTAAATAAATTATATCACTAACACAAAAAATCTAATCTAATGCATAATTCTTTTTACAAAAAATATGGAAAAATTTATATTATTTCCGGAAAATTTAAAGGTAGAAAAATATCTTTTAACAATTGCAATCATGTACGTCCTACTACTAATCAAATAAGAGAAACGCTATTTGAATGGTTATCTAAATATATTGAAAATGCAACATGTCTTGATTGTTTTTCAGGTAGTGGTGCTCTTGGAATTGAAGCTATATCTCGTCATGCAGCATTTTTAACTTTTTTAGAAATAGAAAAAAAAACATACTGGACTCTAAAAACAAATATACAAAAATTAAATATATCAAATGCAGAAATTATACGTACTAATACATTTTATTGGTTAAAAAAAAACAGTAAACCATATGATATAATTTTCATTGATCCTCCTTATTATCATGGATTAGTTGAAAAAACTATTAACTTATTAGAAAATAAAAAATGGATAAAAAAAAATTCACTGATTTATATAGAACAGGAAAAAAATCAGTCTCTTACGATACCAAATAATTGGATGTTATATAAAAATAAAAACAAAAATCAAATACAATATTATTTGTATATCGTTAATAAATAAAAAGATAAAAATATTACATATTGAATAACTCATAAATTACAATAACTCAAAAAATATAAAAATCATATTAGGTAAAATATTTATGAAACTTTTAATTTCTGATAAAATAAATTTTGATTTATTTTGTCAAAATCCAAATCAAATAATTGAAAAATCTAATAAAGGTGTACTAGAAATATTAAAAAATAACTCAACTATTTTTTATATCATCACTCCTGAAATTTTTAATAAAATATTTGATTTACAATATAAATTAAAAAATCATCAAAATGTCAACACAAAAAATATAAATAAAAAATTTTCTATGCACCCAGACTGGACACCTGATCAAGATTTTATACGCCATGCAGCATTATGGGGCATTATTCTAAATAAAGAAGTATCAAAATCAGAGCTAGCTGCTTTTATCTCTTATTGGCAAGCAGAAGGATGTTTTTTTTATCATATACAATGGCAACAAAAATTAGCTAGAAGTCTACAGAACAGTAGATCAATTGAATATAAACTACAAAAAAAACGAGATATTACATATATACCAACACCTGATCAAACAATACCACATGGATTTCGAGGTAAATAAATGATATTTTCTACTGATTTCTTTAAACGTCTTCAACGTTTAATGCCTAAAAATATAAAACCTAAATTTGATAATGATGAAGATTTATTTGCTTGGAATCAAGAACAAGGAAGAATTTCTTCTGAATCTATACTACGTGCAAATAAAGCAATGAAAATGCAACGTATTTTAGGAAGATCAGGTATTCGTGAATTATATATGAATTGTTCATTTGATAATTATAAAATTGAACATGATGGACAAAGAAAAGTACTGATAGCATCGAAAAAATATGCTGAAAAATTTAATGATAATATTGCTAGTTTTATTTTTTCAGGAAAACCTGGAACTGGAAAAAATCATTTAGCATCAGCAATAGGTAATTATTTAATTTTACATGGAAAAAGTATTTTGCTTGTTACAGTAGCAGATTTAATGTCGAATATCAAAGGAACATTTAATGGTGCAAGTAATATCACAGAAGAAAATTTATTACATAATCTTAGTAGTGTAGATTTATTAATGATTGATGAAATTGGTATGCAAACTGAATCTCGTTATGAAAAAGTTATTATAAATCAAATTGTTGATAGAAGATCATCATCGAAACGCTCTACTGGAATGTTGTCTAATTTAGATCATAAAGGAATGAAAAATTTATTAGGTGAAAGAGTAATTGATAGAATGCGTTTAGGAAATAGTTTATGGTTAACATTTGAATGGGACAGTTATAGACAATATGTAAAAGGAAATGAATATTAAAATTTTTTATTTTACTCGCGATATATATTGACCAGATCTTGTATCTATTTTAATCAATTCACCAATTTCAATAAATAATGGTACTTTGACAATAGCGCCTGTAATTAATGTAGCTAATTTAATATTTCTTGTATTTACTGTGTCACCTTTTAAAGTAGCCTGTACGTGTATTACTTTAAGATTAACGAAATTATTAGGTACAACAGAAATAGGTTCATTATTCCATAAAGTTATAGTACAAGTATCTTGTTCTAATAACCATTTTTTATTAACACCAATAATGCTCTTCTCTACTGGTAGTTCTTCAAAAGTATCATTATTTATAAAATACCAAAAAAGACCATCATTATATAAATAAGATAAAGTATATTCTTTTATATCTGCTACTTCTAAATAATCTGTAGATTTAAAAGTTTTTTCTATTAGTTGTTTTGTTAATAATTTTCGTATTTTTACACGTACAAATGCTTGACCTTTTCCTGGCTTAACAAATTCACTAGATTCTATTAAACATGGTTCTTTTTCAAATATAATTTTACTACCTACACGAAAATTATTACTATAATGCATCTTTTTATAATAACCTTTATTATATATTATGATAATATTTGTTTTTTAACAAAAAATCAAAGATTGTTGATATTATGTAACTAATATTAAAAACTTTCCTCAGATAAATAAACCTGAGGAAAGATATTTTTAAATTAATTTAAAATCATCATCAAAAAAAAATAAATGTCTGTTTACATCATTCCGCCCATACCACCCATTCCTCCTGCAGGAGCAGAATTGGAATCAGAAGATTTATCTTCTTTTGGTAAATCAGTGACCATGCATTCTGTTGTAATCATTAGACCTGCAACAGATGCTGCATATTGTAAAGCAGAACGTGTTACTTTAGTAGGATCTAATATTCCGAAATCTATCATATCACCGTATTGATCACTAGCAGCATTATAACCGTAGTTACCTTTTCCATCTTTAACGTTATTAGTAACTACAGAAGGTTCTTCTCCAGAATTAGAAACAATTTGACGTAATGGAGCTTCCATAGCACGTAAAGCAACTCGAATACCAACATTTTGATCTTCATTTTGACCACGTAAATGAGATATTTTACCTGCTACACGTACTAATGCAACACCTCCTCCAGCAACAACTCCTTCTTCAACAGCTGCACGAGTTGCATGTAATGCATCTTCAACACGAGCTTTCTTTTCTTTCATTTCTACTTCTGTAGCTGCTCCTACTTTTAGTACTGCTACTCCTCCTGATAATTTTGCTAAACGCTCATTTAATTTTTCTTTATCATAATCAGAAGTAGCTTCTTGAATTTCTTGTCGAATTTGACTAATACGACTTTGAATGGTATGTTTTTCACCGATACCACCAATAATTGTAGTCGTATCTTTGCTAATAACAACGCGTTTTGCTTGACCTAAATCTTCTAAAGTAGATTTTTCTAATTCCATAGCTAATTCTTCAGAAATAACAGAACCACCAGTAAGAATAGAAATATCTTGTAACATTGCTTTACGACGATCACCAAATCCAGGAGCTTTTACTGCAGCAACTTTTACAATACCACGCATAGAATTAACTACTAGAGTAGCTAATGCTTCACCTTCTAAATCTTCTGAAATAATTAATAATGGCTTGCCTGATTTTGCAACAGATTCTAATATTGGCAACATTTCACGAACATTAGATATTTTTTTATCAGCCATTAAAATGTATGGATTCTCTAATTCAACAATACCAGTTTCTGGCTTATTAATAAAATATGGAGATAAATAACCTCGATCAAATTGCATACCTTTAACTACTTCAAGTTCATTTTGAAGACCAGTTCCTTCTTCTACTGTAATTACTCCATCATTACCTACTTTTTCCATTGCCTCTGCAATGAGAGCACCAACTTTTTCATCAGCATTAGCTGAAATAGTACCTACTTGAGTAATAGCTTTAGAATCAGAACATGGAACAGATAAATTTTTTAATTCTTCTACTGCACTAATAACTGCTTTATCAATTCCACGTTTCAGATCCATAGGATTCATACCAGCAGCTACTGCTTTTAAACCTTCATTAACTATAGATTGTGCTAATAATGTTGCTGTTGTAGTACCATCTCCCGCTGCATCATTTGCTTTTGATGCAACTTCTTTTACCATTTGAGCACCCATATTTTCAAATTTATCTTCTAATTCAATTTCACGAGCTACAGATACACCATCTTTTGTAATACTAGGAGCACCAAAAGATTTATCTAAAACAACATTTCTTCCTTTTGGACCTAAAGTTACTTTTACTGCATCTGCTAATACATTTACTCCACGAAGCATTTTAATTCGAGCTTCATTTCCAAATTTTACATCTTTAGCGGCCATTTGACATTTCCTTTAATAAATTTGTAATGGATATAGCATATTATAGTTTAATGTACTATTCAACAATTGCTAAAATGTCACTTTCATTTAAAATTAATAATTCTTCATTATCAATTTTTTCTGTTTTCGCACCATAACCTTCATTAAAAATAACAACATCACCAATTTTAACATCTAATGGTTTAATTTCTCCATTATCTAATACACGACCTTTTCCTACAGCAGTGACTGTTCCTCGAGTTGATTTACCTGCAGCAGAACCTGTAAGTACAATACCACCTGCAGATTTTGATTCTACTTCTTGACGTTTAACAAGCACACGATCATGCAATGGACGAATTTTCATATGATAATGCTCCTTGTAGATAATTTAATTATTTTTTTAAAATTTTGAATAAAATTTATAAAATTCATTGTATTAATGTAAATATATGGATCTTTAGTAAAACTTTCAAGGGTAAAAATTATTTTTTATTTTTATGTTATATATAAATTTATATTTTTATAATTTTAAAAACCTTTATTTAATTAGTTATAATAATATTAATAATAGTAAATTTTTAATTATAAAAATATTGACAAAGTTTTATATTTAATGATTTAATATATATCACGCCCGGATAGCTCAGTCGGTAGAGCAGGGGACTGAAAATCCCCGTGTCGGTGGTTCAATTCCGCCTCCGGGCATATCATATTATATGAATTTAATATAAAATTTTTATTTTATTTTCCAATACAAAAATTAGAAAAAATATTATTTAATAAATCAGTAGAAGTATATTTTCCTGTAATTTCTCCTAAAAATCTATGAATAATATTTAACGAATCAGCTAAACATTCAATATTTTTAAACAATTTCCATTGTTTTTTTGCTACTAAAAATTCATTATACGCTAAATCAATTTGATGAATATGACGTCGACGAGCAATAAAAATACTTTCTCGACTGTTACATTTTTCAATTTGAATAATATTTTGACGCAATATATCAATTCCTATACCTGTTTTTGCTGATACACTAATACATTTTAAACCTACTATTTTTTCAAAATTACACTTATTTTTGATTAAATCACTTTTATTTAATACAAAAGTTATTGGAATATTAATTTTAGAGAGATTATGAATGAACTCATCACATATCTTTTTTTGTTCAGATAATTTAATAGTTGCATCAATTACAAATAAAATATGATCAGATTGTTTAATCATTTCCCAAGCACGAATTACCCCAATATTTTCTACTAGGTTCTCTGTATCACGTAAACCAGCAGTATCAATTAATTCACAGGTAATACCATTAATACTAATATGTTCATATAACAAATCTCGTGTAGTACCTGGAATATTAGTAACGATAGCTCTATTAGATGATGATAAAATATTTAATAAACTTGATTTTCCAACATTAGGCGGGCCTGCAATTACTATTTTTTTTCCTTCTCTTAATAACTTACCTTCTACTACTATTTTTTTAATTTTTAAAAACTGATTATTTAATTTATTAAATTTTGAATCAACGATATCTTCAATATTAAGATTAATATCTTCTTCTGAAAAATCTATATTAGATTCTATATATACACGAAATTTTATAATTAAATTCATCAATTCCGTGATAAACAAAGAAAAGTGACCTTGTAACGAATGTAATGAAGCATAAATTGAGGATTCTGTTTCAGCATTAATTAAATCATCTATAGATTCAGCTTGAATTAAATCTAATTTATTATTTAAAAACGCACGTTCAGAAAATTCTCCTGGTTTAGCTAGTCTAACATTTTTAATAGATAAAATTCTTTTAATTAATAAATCCATAATTAATGGACTACCATGACCTTGTAATTCTAATACATCTTCACCTGTAAAAGAATGAGGAGCAGGAAACCATAAAGAAATACCTTGATCTAATACATTAGAATTTACATCTAAAAATTTTGAATAAGTAGCAAATCTTGCTAGAGGAACTCGTCCTAATAATTCCATAGCAACAGTTTTTGACTGTGTTCCAGATATTCTTAATATTCCAACAGAACTTTTTCCTGGACAAGTAACTTGAGCAACAATAGTTTCATTATGAATCATAAAATATTTTCTTTATATGATAATGTTAAAAAGTTTTTACTATCTTTCAATTAACTATTTACTATAATTTTTATTAATTTTATTTATATGAGATAACACAAACTTTTGTTGTATAATAGTGACTAAATTACTTATAATATAATATAAAACTAATCCTGATGGAAACCATAAAAAAAACATTGTAAAAATTACAGGCATACAATTCATAATATTTTTTTGAAGTGAATCAGAAATATTATTATTAGATGATGTTTTCTGAATAAAAAACATTGTTATCCCCATAATAATAGGCAATATATAATATGGATCTTGATTAGATAAATCATGAATCCATAATATAAAAGGTGCATGACGCAATTCAACCGATCCTATAAGCATATAATAAAGAGATAAAAAAATTGGCATCTGAATAAAAATGGGGAAAAAACCACCTAGGGGATTAATTTTTTCTTTTTTATATAACGCTATCATTTCTTTACTTATACGTTGTTTATCATGCGAATATTTTTCTTTTATCTCTTTAATTTTAGGTTGTAATGTGCGCATTTTAGCTATAGAAACATATTGTGCTTTTGTTAAAGGATAAGTAATACCTTTCATAATAAAAGTAATAAAAATAATAGAAAAACCCCAATTTCCTAAAATATTATTTAACATAGTTAACAATTTAAATAATGGTTGCGACAAAAACCAAAGCCAACCATAATCTACTGTTAAATCTAAATATGGAGCAATTAATTTCATTTCATTTTGTTTTTCAGGACCAATCCATAACTTTGATTTTATAATCGATCGAGAATTAGGTAAAATATGAATAGGAGCAGATTTATATCCAATCGCAGCAATGTCGTTCTCTAAATGTGATGTATATAATATATTTTTTCCTAAATTTTGAGGAATCCAAGCTACAGCAAAATATTGTTGTAACATTGCGATCCACCCATGTTCTGTAACAACATTTAAATTTTGATTATTAGAAATTTTATCAAATTTATATTTTTCATATTTATTATCACTACTTGAATAAGCGGCACCTCGAAAAGTTTGAAGTGCAAAATTATGACTATAAATATTACGTCTTTTAGGTATATTAATAGTTTGTTTAATTTGTCCAAACATATTCATTTCTAAAATCTTTTGAGTAGAATTATAAATATCATACTCTATATCAATATCATACTGATTCGATTTAAGAATAAAAGTTTTTTTATAAATTATACCTTCATTACTGACCCATGTGATAGGCACACGTAATTCTGTTTGATCATGTTTTAATTCAAACAAATTTTTACTAGAAACATATAATGGCCGACTATTGTTTGCAGGATTATCTGGACCATTTTTTCCAATTAACCCACTTTGGGCCTGATAAATAAAATCAGATGCTGTATCAAGTAATTTCAAAGGTTTAGATGAATGTAGTGTATCTTTATATACAAGCAAAGAAGCTTCTTCTATATCTCCTCCATACATATTAACTACTAAACTTAATACATTATTTTTAATAAGAATTTGTTTTTTATTTTGTTTTATATTCTCCATATGAAATATTGGATGTATTTGTTCATTTTTGGTAATATTCAAAAAGAATTTTTTATGCCAAGCTTGCCAAATTAAAAAAGAAAACAACAAAAAAGCAAAAATAAAAAAATTACGCTGTACTTCCATAATTAATATTCACTTTTATTTTTAATTTTAAAGGTCAATTATATTATTTACTTAAATTTACAGATGTCACTTTAGTAATATATTATATTATTAAATAAGCTTATAAATAAATAAGCTTATAAAACATATACATAACAAGATAAAACAATTATCTTTTCTATAAATAATTTAAAATTGTATATAATAAAATTAATAATAATGAGACCATAAATTATTTAACATCTCTATAACACATTTATTATTTAAATAAATAATGTTTTTTTGAGCTATCACTATAAAATCCATTGATGGTAATTTATATTGCAATAAACGAAAAGTTTCACGAACTAAACGTTTAATTAAATTACGATTATGAGCATATTTAATATTTTTTCGAGGTACACTAAGACCTAATCTAGGATACCCTAAAATATTAACACGCCCTAAAATACTAATTTCTAAAGTATTATATTTTTGACATGGTTTATCAAAAACATGTTTAAAATGTATAGAATATAATAATCGTTTATTCCTTTTAAAAAAATAATTAAACATAATATTAATAACCTATTACTTGCTAGAAACAGTTAAACGTGTTCTTAATTTAGCTCGTCTTCGTGATAAAATATAACGACCATTTTTAGTGGCCATACGCGCTCTAAATCCGTGTGAACGATTACGTTTTAATATTGAAGGTTGAAAAGTTCGTTTCATTATAATTTTACCTAACTATTTTAATAAAAAAATCACAATATTGTATCTTACTAAGATTAATTATTCTAAATGATATAGTCAATTAACTTTATTGTATAAAATAGATATATATAAAAATATTTATAACAATATTTAATTATAACAATATATTTAGAATGAATTTATATAAAAAAAATATTTTTCATTTTGTATTCTGTTATGATGAATATACTTTTATTAATAATAAAAGTGCATCTAAAATCACTTCTTTAGATAAATAAAATATCTCAATAATATATTATATCCTTTTTCAGTATATTCACCAATCTTAGATTGTATAACTTTTAATATAAAAACATACAATTTTATATTAATGTTTTGTGTAAAATTATATATATCAACATCAATATATAAGAAATAAAAATATTTTAAATTTTATTTTTATTAATTTTGTTCGATCTTGGAGTCTACCGTGTCACTTTGTATTTGGAAACAGTGTCTTGACCGGTTACAAGATGAGCTTTCTACCACAGAGTTTAGTATGTGGATACGCTCTCTGAAAGCCAAACTAAACAATAATATCTTAGAAATATATGCTCCGAATGAATTTGTTTTAGACTGGGTACAAGATAAATACTTAATTCATTTAAAAAAAATACTACAAGATTTTTGTGGTTCTAATTCTCCATTAATTAAATTTAAAATATATCAAATTTATAAAGAGAAACATTTAAAAAACAACATTTTAAACAATACTTTTAATACAGATAACAAATTAATCTGGAATAATATTCCAATATTTAAAAATATTTCTTATCATTCTAATATTAACAACAAACATAATTTTGAAAATTTTGTAGAAGGACAATCTAATCAACTAGCACGATCTGCAGCATTTCAAGTAGCTAAAAAACCTGGTCATTCTTATAATCCGTTATTTTTATATGGAGCAACAGGATTAGGTAAAACTCATTTACTACATGCTATAGGAAATGGAATTTTATTACATAAATATAATATTAAAATCATTTATATTAACTCTGAACGTTTTGTTCAAGATATGGTAAAAGCATTAAAAAATAATTCTATTGAAAAATTTAAATTATACTATCGTTCTGTTGATGTATTACTTATTGATGATATTCAGTTTTTTGCACATAAAGAACGTTCACAAGAAGAATTTTTTCATACATTTAATACATTATTAGAAGGAAATCAACAAATTATTTTAACTTCTGATCGTTATCCTAAAGAAATTAATGGTGTTGAAGATCGTCTAAAATCAAGATTTGGTTGGGGTTTAACTGTTGCTATAGATCCACCAGAGTTAGAAACTCGAGTAGCTATTCTGATTAAAAAAGCTGATGAAAAAAATATCACTTTATCTAATGAAGTTGCTGTATTTATTGCTCAAAATTTAAGTTCTAATGTCCGTGAATTAGAAGGTGCTCTTAATCGAGTAATTATTAATTCTCGTTTTACTCATCGTACTATTACTGTAGATTTTGCTCGAAAAGCGCTAAGAGATATACTTGCTCTCAAAAAAAAACTTGTTACTATTAATAATATTCAGAAAACAGTTGCAGAATATTATAAAATTAAAGTTAGTGATTTATTATCTAGAAAACGTTCGCGTTCAATCGCGCGTCCAAGACAAATTGCTATGGCAATGGCAAAAAAATTAACTTGTCATAGTTTACCCGAAATAGGAAATTCTTTTAATGGAAGAGATCATACTACAGTATTACATGCATGTCGTAAGATCGAACAATTAATAACAGAAAGTAATGAAATTAAAAAAGATTTTTTAAATTTAATTAACACTTTATCAATGTGATCATATGAAATTTAATATAAACAATAAAATTTTTACTCAAAATTTACAAAAAATAAACCGATTTATCACAAAAAATATTTCTTTTCCTATATTAGAAAACATATTAATTTCTATTAAAGATGATATCTTGTCATTAACTACAACAAATTTAGAAATAGAATTAATCGCAAATATTAAATTAATCAAACATTATGTATCAGGAAATACTACTGTTTCTAGTCGAAAACTTTTAGATATCTGCCGAAATTCGTTAAATTCATCAAATATAAATATAGAATTACATGCAAATAAAATGCATATAATTTCTGATACCAGTCAATATATCTTAAGAACTTTACCGGCTGATAATTTTCCAAATCATAATAATTTTCATCATATTTCAGAATTTTATATTGATTCAAATATTTTAAAAGAAATGATAGAAAAAACTCATTTTTCTATGGGGAAACAAGATGTACGTTACTATTTAAATGGTATGTTATTAGAAATAATAAATAATTCATTGTATATGGTAGCTACAGACGGCTATCGTTTGGGAATGACCCATACTCTTTTAACAAAAAAACAAAAAATAGAATCTTTTTCAATCATCATGACAAGAAAGGGAATTATAGAATTATATAAATTATTAAATATTTCTAGACAATTAATAAAAATTTTAATTGGTAAAAATAGTATTAGAATATATATAGAACAATTAGTATTTACTGCACAATTAATCGAAGGAAAATTTCCTAATTATAATGGTTTATTTTTAAAAAAAAAAAACAATGGTATTATTTTAAATTGTGCATTATTAAAACAATCGCTATTACGTGCTTCTATTTTAACACATGAAAAATTTTGTGGAGTAGAGATATATATTAAAAATAACCAATTTAAAGTATTATCTGATAATCAAGAAGAAGAAACAGCAAAAGATACATTTAATATAAATTATATTGGTCCTTCAATAAAAATATCAATTAATGTTTATTATATATTAGATATACTAAATTCTATTAGTAGTGAAAATATTCTTTTATTTCTCAATAATTCTAATAATTCAATTCAAATTGAAGCAGAACATGATGCTTCAACTATATACATAGTGATGTTATTAAAATATTAAAAAATAATTTTAATATGTCTTATTTTACTTAAAAAATTATAGGAAAACTATGAATTATACATACAACTCTTCTCATATAAAAATTTTAAGAGGACTAGATGCTGTTCGCAAAAGACCAGGAATGTATATTGGAGATACAGATGATGGAAGCGGATTACATCATATGGTTTTTGAAATAGTTGACAATTCTATCGATGAGGCATTATCAGGTTACTGTAAAAAAATTAAAGTGATAATTTATGCAGATAATTCCGTATCTGTCGAAGATGATGGTAGAGGTATTCCTACTGATATTCATCCTGAAGAAAAAGTTTCAGCAGCAGAAGTAATTATGACAGTTTTACATTCTGGTGGAAAATTTGATAATTCTTCATATAAAATATCAGGAGGATTACATGGTGTAGGAATATCAGTTGTCAATGCTCTATCAGAAAAATTAGAATTAGTAATTTATAAAAACAATAATCAATATCAACAAATTTATTATAATGGAAAACCAAAAAATCCTCTTTCTATTATTGGTTCAAGTCATCATTCTGGCACATATATAAGATTTTGGCCTAGTTATAAAACTTTTACTAATAATACAAAATTTCAATATGAAATTTTATCTAAGCGTTTACGTGAACTATCTTTTCTTAATTCAAACATCACAATTTATTTAGAAGATCATAGATCTAATATTAAAAATTGTTATCATTATAAAGGCGGTATTAAAGAATTTATAAAATTCTTAAATATAAAAAAAACACTAATTCATCCAAAAATATTTTATTTTAAATCTAAAAAAGATAATATAGAATTAGAAGTAGCTATACAATGGAATCACACTCATCAAGAAAACATACTATGTTTTACTAATAATATACCTCAAAAAGATGGCGGAACACATTTAGCTGGTTTTCGTTCTGGAATGACACGAACATTAAACTTACATATTGAAAAAGAGGGATATAATAAAAAAAACAAAATAACTATTATCGGAGAAGATACACGTGAAGGATTAACAGCTATTATATCAATTAAAATTCCTGATCCAAAATTTTCATCTCAAACTAAAGATAAACTAGTCTCTTCTGAAGCACGGTCAGCTATAGAATCATTAATTAATGAAAATCTAATCGAATATCTTTTAGAAAATCCTACTGATTCTAAATTAATCATTCAAAAAATTATTAATGCAGCTAAAGTAAGAGAGGCAGCAAAACGTGCAAGAGAAATTAATAAAAGAAAAAATATATTAGATCTAGGTGCTTTACCTGGAAAATTATCTGATTGTCAAGAACACGATCCTAAATTTTCAGAAATTTATTTAGTAGAAGGAGATTCAGCAGGTGGATCTGCAAAACAAGGTAGAAATCGTAAAAATCAAGCTATTCTTCCTTTAAAAGGAAAAATATTAAATGTTGAAAAATCAAAATTTGATAAAATGATTCTCTCTCAAGAAGTAGCTTCGCTTATCACAGCATTAGGATGTGGAATTGGAAAAAATGAATTCAATATTGATAAATTAAGATATCATTATATTATCATAATGACTGATGCTGATGTTGATGGAGCACATATTCGCACTCTGCTTTTAACTTTTTTTTATCGTCAATTACCTCAACTTATCGAAAAAGGATACATTTATATTGCACAACCTCCATTATATAAATTAAAAAAAGGGAAAAAAGAAAAATACATTAAAAATGATGAAGAAATGAATCAATATCAAATAAAAAATGCATTAAAAGATATTATCTTGAAAAATAATAATGATCTTAATAATAAAAACATTAAACAATTTAAAAAAATTATTTATGATTATGATCATATTAAAAAAATCATGAAAAATAGTAAATATAATTTCCCAAAAATCATTTTAAATGAATTAATTTATCACGATCATTTAAATAATTTTAAAAATATTATAACAGTAAAAAATTGGATTTATCAATTAGTAGAAAAACTAAATAAATATAATACAAACAATTGCATATATTCTTATGAAATTAAAAAAAATATTGATAATAATAAATATGAACCGAGTATAAAAATATCTAGATATGCATATCATAAAATATATAAATTTAAAGAAGAATTTTTAATAAGTAAAGAATATTCATTAATTACTACTTTAGGTGAAAATTTTAAAAAATACTCTTTTGATAAATTTACAGTAGAAAAATCAGGAATAATCTATAAAATAGATAATATACAAAATACTTGGAAATGGTTAATGAAACAATCTAAACGTGGTTTATTTATACAACGATATAAAGGTTTAGGAGAAATGAATCCAGAACAATTATGGGATACAACAATGAATCCTAAAACTAGAAATATGTTAAAAGTGACTATTCAAAATGCGATATCAGCAAATAATTTATTTAATACTTTAATGGGAGATACCGTCGAACCTCGACGAAAATTTATACAAGAAAATGCACTAAAAGCAAAAAATATTGATATTTAATGTTTTAAATATAATATTTTTTAATATTTGCGGCAGGACAAAACCAGCCGCGAAAGATGAATTATTATTTGCATTTATCCATCATTTCAAGTACACGTAATTTTGCAATTTCTTGAGAAATTGTTAATAAAATATCATCTTTTTTTATTTTTTTATTTTGGTTTTTGATATCTTTTTCAGCATTATGTTTATTCTTTAAAATACGATTACGATCTAAATTAACAGCACGAATAGCTATATCGGCTAAAATAGATACAACAGATGGTTGTATTTCTAATATTCCTCCTGATATATAAATACATTCTTCTTTTTTATCTGTTGTGTGATGTATATATATCATTCCTGGTTTAATAATACTTAACAATTGAGTATGTCCTGGATAAATACCTAATTCACCTTCACTTCCAGTGACTCGTATTTTTTTTACTAAACCTGAAAAAATACGTTCTTTTAAACTAACAACATCTAAATAAAAACTCATAAAATACCCAATTTATTTTTTTAATATTATAATGTTTTTGATTTTTCTATCACATCCTCAATAGCGCCTACCATATAAAATGCTTGCTCAGGTAAAGAGTCAAATTCACCTTCAATTATTCCTTTAAAAGCACGAATATTATCTTTTAATGACACATATTTACCTGGAAAACCAGTAAAAATCTCTGCTACAAAAAATGGTTGAGAGAAAAATCTTTGTATTTTTCGTGCTCTTGAAACCAATAATTTATCCTGTTCAGCTAATTCATCCATTCCTAAAATAGCAATAATATCTTTTAATTCTTCATATCTTTGTAATATCGATTGAACACCTAATGCTGTTTCATAATGTTCATCGCCTACTATATAAGGATCTAATTGACGACTTGTTGAATTCAAAGGATCAATAGCCGGATAAATTCCTAATGATGCTATTTGACGACTCAAGGTTACAGTAGAATCTAAGTGAGCAAATGTTGTAGCAGGTGAAGGATCTGTTAAATCATCCGCAGGAACATAGACTGCTTGAATAGAAGTGATTGAACCTTTTTGAGTTGATGTAATTCTTTCTTGAAACAAACCCATCTCTTCTGCTAACGTTGGTTGATAACCTACTGCTGATGGCATTCGACCAAGTAAAGCAGAAACTTCAGTACCTGCCAACGTATAACGATATATATTATCGATAAATAATAATACATCTTTTCCTGTATCACGAAATTTTTCTGCGATAGTCAAACCAGTAAAAGCTACTCGTAATCTATTCCCAGGAGGTTCATTCATTTGACCATATACTAACGCTACCTTATCTAAAACTTTAGAAGTTTGCATTTCATGATAAAAATCATTCCCTTCTCTAGTTCTTTCTCCTACACCAGTAAAAACTGAATAACCAGAATGTTCAAGAGCTATATTCCGAATTAACTCCATCATGTTTACAGTTTTTCCAACACCTGCACCTCCAAATAAACCAACTTTTCCACCTTTTGCAAAAGGACAAATTAAATCAATAACTTTTATACCTGTTTCTAAAATCTCTTTCGTACTAGTCCGTTCTTGATAGCTTGGAGGAGCGCGATGAATTTCCCAATATTCTATTTCAGATCCATTTTTATTTTTTAAAACGCCTTTATTATCTATTGTTTCCCCTAATACATTCATAATACGACCTAATGTCACTTTTCCTACAGGTACTTTTATATAATGACCAAGATCAGTAACTATTAAACCTCTTTTTAAACCATCAGATGAACCCATAGCGATAGTTCGTACTACACCTGAACCTAACTGTTGTTGTACCTCTAAAATAAGATTAGAATGCTTTTTTTTAACTTCTAAAGCATTATATATCTTTGGAACTGCATCTTGATTAAATTCTACATCGACTACAGCCCCAATAATTTGGATAATTTTTCCAGTAGCCATTATTTTATTAACACCTCAAATAAAAATTTTCAATCAGTTGAAATAGCAGATGCACCTGAAACAATTTCCGTTAATTCTTGAGTAATATTAGCTTGACGAACTTTATTATAAATTAATTGTAATTCTTTAATACGATCAGCACTATTATCTGTTGCTTTTTTCATAGCAATCATACGAGCTGCTTGTTCACTTGCAATATTTTCTAAAATACTTTGATATACCTGTGATTCAATATATCGATTAAATAAAGTATCTAAAATTATTTTTGACTCTGGTTCATATAAATAATCCCAATTTTTACAGTTTATATTTTTATATTGCATATTAGAAATAGGTAGTAATTCAGTAATTTGAGGATATTGAAACATTTTATTATGAAATTTATTATAAGCAATAAAAATTTTATCAATTTGTTCTAATTGGTATTTATTAAATATTATTTGAACAGAATTCATTACTTTATTCAAACTAGGATATTCTCCTAAACTACTTATTTCAGAAAGAATATGACTTCCAAATAGTTTAAATACTGATAAGCTTTTTAAACCAAATAATATTAAATCACATGGAATATTTATTTTAGCAAATTCTTGAATCTTCAATAATGCGTTTTTAAAAAGATTAGTATTTAAACTACCACATAATCCTCGATCAGTAGATATAATAATCATACCAATACGTTTTACGACTCTTTTTTTTAAATATATATGTTTATATTCTAAATTACCTTGTAAAACATGATTAATTACTTTTTTAATAATATCAGCATATGGTTGACTAGCTTTCATTCTATCTTCAGTTTTTCTCATTTTAGATACTGCAACCATTTCCATAGCTTTTGTAATTTTTTTTGTATTAACAACACTTGCAATTTTATGTCTAATTTCTTTTGTACTAGTCACTATATTCTCATATTCAATTGATGACTCTTGTTTTAAAATTGATTTTTTTTAAAATTAGTAATTAATTTTTTAAAAGTTTCTTCTACAAAAACGTCAAAATGACCCTTAAAATTGATTTTTTGCATATCTTCAAAATAATAATGTTTAGCATACACTAATATATCTTTTTCAAATCTCATAATTTGATCTATAGAAACATCATTAAGAAAATTATTTTCAATAATAAAAAGTATAAGACTTTGTTCGGCAATCGATAATGGATTATATTGTTTTTGTTTGAAAAATTCTGTAATTTTTTGACCATGATTTAATTGTTTTCTAGTTATTTCATCTAAATCAGATGAAAATTGAGCAAATGCTGCTAATTCTTGATATTGTGCTAATGCTGTACGAATACCAGAAGACAATTTTTTAATGATCATACTTTGTGCAGCACTACCTACACGAGATACAGATATACCAGGGTTTACAGCAGGACGAATACCTGAATTAAATAAACTTGCTTCTAAAAAAATTTGGCCATCTGTAATAGAAATTACATTAGTAGGAACAAATGCAGATACGTCTCCAGCTTGCGTCTCAATAATTGGTAAAGCTGTAATAGAACCTGTTTTTTTTTGAAAAATTTTATTTTGATTCATATGCTCTATATATTTTAACGACACACGCGCTGATCTTTCTAATAAACGAGAATGCAGATAAAATATATCTCCTGGAAAAGCCTCTCTACCTGGTGGTCTACGCAATAATAAAGAAATTTGACGATATGCAATAGCATGTTTTGAAAGATCATCATACACAATTAAAACATCTTCTCCTATATTTCTAAAATATTCCCCCATTGCACAACCAGAATACGGTGATAAATATTGCAAAGCAGCAGCCTCTGCAGCGGAAGCAACTACTACGATAGTATTAAATAAAGCATTATTTTCTTCTAATTTTTTAACAACATCAATGGTAGTAGATAATTTTTGTCCAATAGCAACATAAATACATTTTATTCCAGATTTTTTCTGATTAATAATTGTATCAATGGCAAGTGCTGTTTTACCAGTTTGTCTATCTCCAATAATTAATTCGCGTTGCCCTCGACCAATAGGAATCATTGCATCAATGATTTTATAACCAGTTTGCATAGGTTCATTAATAGACTGTCGATCAATTACTCCAGGCGCATTATTTTCTACTGGAAAATATCCATCATTTTTAATTGAACCTTTTCCATCAATAGGAGAACCTAATGTATTCACAACTCGACCAAGTAAATTAGATCCAACTGGAACTTCTAAAATTTTACCCGTACACCGTACTTTCATTCCTTCAGTAATATGAAAGTAAGGTCCCATCACTACTGCTCCAACCGTATCCCGTTCTATATTTAAAGCAATTGCATATTCATCATTAGATAACGAAATCATTTCGCCTAACATAACGTCAGAGAGACCATTGATTCTTATGATACCATCACTGACAGAAATAATTGTGCCTTCATTATAAGATTGATTAAAAATTTCAAATTGAACTATTCTTTTTTTAATTAATTCACTAATTTCTACAGAATTTAATTGCATGTATTATTCTCTTAAAAATTTAAATCTTCAGACAATTGCTTAAGATGATTTTGAATAGAAAAATCAAAAACAGTATCATTTATTTTAATAATTATACCACCTAATATCTGCGGATTCACTGTAAATAATAATTTCGTTTTTTTTAAAAAAAAATTTTCTAATATTTTTTGTATTTTAATAATATACTTGTCTTGTAAATCAAACGCGGTACTTAATTTAATAATTAAAATATTTTTATAATCAGCTTCTAATAGCAAAAATTGTTTTAATATATTATTTATAATATTTAAACGTTGATTTGCAGCTAATAATTTAATTAAATTTTTTCCACATTCATTTATGATATTATTACTAATTGTAATAAATGCTAATGCTAAATCTTTTGATGAAAGGGCTCCTGATAAAAAACCGCTAACTTTTTTTGAAGAAGCAATTAAATTGATAAAAATTAAAATATTTTTCCATTCTTTAATATTATTATTTTGAAGAGCTATTTGAAAAATAGCTTGAGCATAAGGTCTAGAAATAGTATCTATTACAGACATTATTTTTTACCTTTTTTAAAGAAACAACAAGATCATCTAAAAAGTGAATATTATCATTTTTAGAAATATTTTTTTTAATAATTTTGCTTGCAATTAAAATTGATAAATCTACAATCTCTTTATATAAATTTTCACGTGCATTCATAATATTAACATCTATTTCAGATTGAGCATTGAGAATAATTTTCTTACTTTCTAACAACGCATTTGTTCTTGCTTCATCTAATATTAAAACTTTTTGTTTATTTGCTTCATGTAAAATATTAGACGCTTGTTTTTTAGATTCTAAAATATTTTGTTCTATTTTTTTTTGAATAATACCTAGTTCATCCTTAGCTTTTTTAGAATTTATTAATGATTCTTCTATTTCTTTTTGTCTAGTCTCAATAGCTAAAATAATAGGTGGCCAGACATACTTCATACAAAACCAAACAAATAAAATAAATGAAATAGCTTGTCCGATAATTGTAGCATTAAGATTCACAGTAATGCGCCCTTACATTCGAATAAAAATTAATCTTTACGCTATCTAAAAAAACGTAAAGATCTTATTAGTATTTCAAACAAATACAACAAAATTTTGTTTCTTAATATAATTTTATATAAATTTAAAAAAAACACATAATCATGATACCGCAAATAACATATATAAACCTAAACCAACTGCGATCATTGGAATAGCATCAACTAATCCCATAACAACAAAAAACTGCGTTCTTAATAATGGAACTAAATCCGGTTGTCTAGCAACTCCTTCTAAAAATTTACTACCTAAAATCCCAATACCAATTGCTGCTCCAATTGATGCTAATCCCACCATTATAGCTACTGCTATATAAAGCATGTCACCATTTACATTTGCCATTATTAACTCCAATTTTTTAATAAAATTACAATAAATTTTAGCTTTTATGAGATTGAGAAGCTATCGATAAATAAACAATAGTTAATACCATAAAAATAAAAGCTTGTAAAAAAATTATTAAAATATGAAAAATAGCCCATGGAACATTTAAAAAACATTGTAACCACCATGGTAGAAAACCGGAAATTAAAATAAAAATCATTTCGCCTGCATACATATTTCCAAACAATCGCAATCCTAAAGAAATAGGTTTAGAAACTAATGCAACTATTTCTAAAATAAAATTAAAAATAGAAAATATAGGATGATTAAAAGGTTGTAAAGTCAATTCTTTTAAAAAACCTATAAATCCTTTTATTTTTATAGTATAAAATACAATTAAAAAAAATACACCTAATGACATTGATAATGTAATATTAATATCAGCAGAAGGTACTATACGCATAGCTGGTAATTTAAAAAATTTTTCAGATATTAAAGGAATAAAATCAATTGGAACTAAATCCATAAGATTCATTAAAAAAACCCAAACAAAAACTGTTAATGATAATGGTGCAATAAGAGTATTTTTACCCACATACATACTTTTAACATTCGAATTTATAAATTCAAAAACTAATTCAATTCCAGCTTGTAACTTATTAGGTATACCTATATGAATTGTTTTTCCAACAATATAAAATACACTTAAAAAAAAACAACCAAGAATGAGAGAAAAAATTATTGAATCAATATTTATTACCCAAAAATAAGAAGACATTGTTCCTGGTTTAATGATTTGAAAGTTACGTAAATCTATTTGTAAATGATTTAAATGATGACTAATATATTTTTGAGGATTAGATATTTTTTCTAAAATCATATTTTTCTCTTTTTTAATAATTTTAATATAATTTTAAAGAAATTATACAATAAAAAAAATACATTCAGCAAATAGTTAATTTTAAAGAATTATTATTCTAAAGAAAATAATTATGTATTTTAAATGAATTAAAATCAAATTTTTAATTAAAGATATTATTAAATAGTTATGACCTAATATACATTGATTATAATCATTATACACAAATAAGACTGGTTTTTTTTAAATAAATTAATAAAATTGATATCGCCGCTGGCGTAATACCAGGAATACGTGATGCTTGTCCAATAGATAATGGTTTATAATCATTCAATTTTTTAGCGACTTCAGAAGATAAACCTTTGATTTTTTGATAATCAAAAATATCTGATAGAAAAGTGTTTTCATTTTTTAAATGTCGATAAATTTCTTCTGATTGTCTTTTAATATAACCTTCATATTTAATTTCATTTTCTATTTGTTCAACTACTTGTAAATCATACACACTTTTTTTAAAATTGCTTAATTGTTCTAACTGTTGATATTTAATTTCTGGCCGCTTTAATAATTCAGCTATACTTTTCGACTCAACTAAATTAATATTACATAATTTATTCAAAATTTTAGCATCAGATGACATAGGATGTATTTTAATATTATTTAAACGCTTCATTTCTTTTTCAATATTACATACTTTTCTGTTATAACGTATCCATCTTGCATCATTAATCAAACCAAACTTACGACCAATTTCAGTTAAACGTAAATCCGCATTATCTTCTCTTAATATCAAGCGATACTCTGCACGTGAAGTAAACATTCTATACGGTTCATTCGTACCCTGTGTCGTTAAATCATCAACTAAAACACCTAAATATGCTTGATGACGTTTAGGAAACCAACTTTTAATATTTTTTGATTTTAATCCTGCATTTAAACCTGCTAATAATCCTTGTGCTGCAGCTTCTTCATAACCTGTTGTTCCATTAATTTGACCAGCAAAAAATAATCTTTTAATTAATTTACTTTCTAAAGTTAATTTTAAATCTTTTGGATCAAAAAAATCATATTCAACAGCATATCCAGGAGTAATAATTTTGGAATTTTCCAAACCTTTTATTGAATGTACTATTTGTTCTTGAACTTCTAATGGCAGACTAGTTGAAATACCATTAGGATATATTATCATGCTAGATAACCCTTCAGGTTCTAAAAATATTTGATGTGATTTTTTTTCAGGAAATCGCACAATTTTATCTTCAATAGAAGGACAATATCTAGGTCCTAAACTTTTTATTAAACCTTCATAAATTGGACTTTGATGTAAGTTATTGCGTATTATTTCATGTGTTTTTTCATTAGTATGTGTTAAATAACATGGTATTTGTTTAGGATGATTTGAAACATCTCCTATAAATGAAAAAACTGGTGTAGGAACATCACTATATTGCACAAATAAATCATGAAAATTAATACTGTTAATATCAATACGAGGTGGCGTACCAGTTTTTAATCTATTCACTCGCAAAGATAATTCTCTCAAACGAATAGATAAATCTACAGAAGCTTTTCCATTCATTCTCCCAGATGAATAACTATTCAATCCTATATGTATTTTCCCACCTAAAAATGTACCTGTTGCTAATATCACCGATTTTGAATAAAAATTAATTTGGTCATGTGTCACAATACCTATCACAGTATAATTTTTAATAATTAAATCTTTTACCTCTTTTTCTAAAATTAATAAATTTTTTTGTTTTGTTAAAAATTTTTTTATATTTTTTTTATAAAGCAATCTATCTGCTTGAGCTCTAGTAGATCTGACAGCAGGACCTTTTCTAGAATTTAAAATTCTAAATTGAATCCCCGAATAATCAATTACCTGAGCCATCACACCTCCTAATGCATCTATTTCTTTCACTAAATGACTTTTTCCAATCCCTCCAATAGCTGGATTACAGGACAACACACCTAAATCTGTAATTTTTTGAGTTAATAATAATGTTTGACAGCCCATTCTAGCTGAAGCCATAGATGCTTCTATACCAGCATGACCTCCACCAATAACAATTACATCAAAATGATTTAAACGCAACATAAAATAAAACCTTTCAAGAAAATAAACTAATCAAAATATTATTAATATTTAATTAAAGATAACACATGTTAATATCAAACATAAAGTCTTAAAAAAAGATATTTTTTTTATTTTTAGATTTGTTTTAATCTTTAATTAATTAAAAAAAAAAAAAAATAATAATACTTATTATTATTAGTCAAGACAAAATCTGTGGATAA